>NZ_JABFTW010000024.1:0-56707 GCF_021404355.1 Halomonas sp. MCCC 1A11062 | reverse complement strand
TGGGGGCGGCAATGCGTAAGCTGATCCATATCGCTTACGGGGTCCTCAAGACGCAAACCGAATATCGGCCACAAACCGCCTGATAGGGCATTTGTGGCCGGTTAGGAGAGATGGTATCTAACCCGCTGAGGCGGCTGCCAACTGCTGCAGCGCCTCCTGGGTGGCCGCGTCCGCCGGGAAGAACGACTCGATGGCGAGCTCTTCCAGGGTGACGTCGAGCGGGGTGCCGAATACCGTGGTGGTACTCAGCAGCGACAGCACGCGGCCATCCGGCATGGCGAGTTCCAGCGGCACGACGATGCCGCCGTGGCGCGATGAGGCGCTGGCCAGATGGGGGCGGGCGCCGGCCGGTATCGGATACCCCTTCAGCTCCTCGCCGAGCGAGGCCAGCACCGGGTCGGCGGTCGTCTCGGCCTGGCGTGTCAGGCGCTCGAGGATATGGCTGCGCCATTCGCGGAAGTTGCGGATGCGCGGTGCAAGCCCGCGGGGATGCAGCGTGAGCCGCAGCACGTTGACTGGCGGCTTCAACAGCTCGTCGTCGATGCCATCGAGCAGCGCCTCGAGCGGCCGATTGGCCAGCAGCAGGTGCCAGTGGCGGTCGACGGCCAGCGCCGGGTAGGGGGCATGGCTCGCCAGAAGACGCTCGATCACGCCGCGCACCGCGCCGAGCTCGGGGGCGTCGATGCCGCGCTCGCCGAAGGCCGGAGCGAAACCGGCGGCGAGCAGCAACCGGTTGCGCTCGCGCAGGGGAACGCTCAGCTGTTCCGCCAGGCGCAGCAGCATCTCCCGACTGGGCGTGGCCCGTCCGGATTCGACGAAGCTGAGGTGGCGCTGGGAGACGTCGGCCTCGGTGGCGAGCGCGAGCTGGCTCAGTCGCCGCCGCTGGCGCCACTCCTTCAACAGCTGCCCGGGGGTAGGGGATTTCGTTGTCATGGGCTCAGATTAGCGCCAAGCGATATGCCTGGCTATTACCTCGCAGGTAATCGCCAGGTCGCACCAGCGGGGCGAAGCTGTCGAGGCAAACCCACCGCTGGAGCAACGCCATGACCGCCTACGCCATCGCCCGCCTGCAGGACGTCACCATGGGCCCCGAGATCGTCGAGTACCTGGAGAAGATCGATGCCACCCTCACGCCTTACGGTGGCCGCTACCTGATCCACGGTGGCAACACCGAGGTGCTGGAGGGCAGCTGGCAGGGCGATACGATCATGCTCGGCTTCCCCAGCCTGGAGCAGGCCCGGGCCTGGTATCGCTCCGAGGCCTACCGGCGCATCCTGCCACTGCGCACCGCCAACGCCGTGGGCGACGTCATTCTGGTGGAGGGCGTCGAGAAAGGGCACCGCGGCATCGACATTCTTGGTTAGATACTCCAGCCGGTGTCAGCTTGGCCTTGTGACCGAGCGCACGAAATCCCCGGTATCTGCTTAATTCAGGCTGGCTATTCGCCGCGTCTTTTCCGACATTACGGCACATGGAGCCCGCTGCCTTAGCGGCGGGCGTCAAGACTGCTTGCCGAGGGAACGAGAATGAAAAAGCGCTTTGCCATCTGGTTGGGATCGCTGGCCATCGTGCTGATGGGCTGTACCGCCATGGAGGGGGAAATGAGGTACGACGAGCCGCTGGTGAACACCTACTGGAAGCTGACCCAGGTCGGCGATGTGATGCCCGAGGCGGTGGACAACCAGCGCGAGGCGCATTTCGTGCTGCATACCGAGGAGAGCCGCGTGGCGGGCTCCACCGGTTGCAACCACCTTGCGGGCAACTATCGACTGGAAAACGACGCCCTTCACTTCGGCCCCTTGATCACCACACGCATGGCCTGCCTGCAAGGCGGCGACACCGAGCAGGCCTTCCTGGCCGCGCTGGAGGCGACAGCGACCTGGCAGATCGAAGGCCAGACGCTGACCCTGCGCGATGCGTCTGGCGCTGCCGTGGCGCACTTCGAGGCGGTGCATCTCAACTGATCAGCCACCGCCTTCGGGGGTTGGAGAGCGTATGGAGAGGCACGGAGAGTGCCCTCAACTCCAGTCAGGGAACAGAGGCTCGCCTTTTTCCAGCAAGGATTTCAAGCTGGAGAGTATGGCGGGCCAGCCCACGCTGATACCTTGCAGCACCTTGCTGCCCGGCTCGAACCGGTCGTGAGTCAGCGTCAGGCGAACCTTGCCCATGTACTCCTCGATCTCGAAGGTGACCCGTGAAGGCTTCTCAGCCTGGGGCTGAGCTGTCTGTTCGCTTTTCTGCCCTGACATCTCGCCAGACGGGTCGAAGGTGTACGAGAGGCGCCTCGGCGGGTCGGCTTCCAGCACCTCACCTGCCCAGTCGAGAGAGCCGTCCGGCTTGAGATGCTTGACCGTCGAGCCGACCTGCCAGTCCGAGGTGATACTGCGGCCGCCCCAATACTGGCGGGTGAACTCGCCGTTGGTCAGTGCTTGCCACACCTTGTCCGGCGTGGTGTCGATGTAGGTGACGTAAACGAACTCGGGCTTATTCATCTTGGGAATCCTCCAGGGCTCTTTTCAGCGTTTCCAGTGCCTCTAACCGGTGACGTTCGAACTTCCCGATCCAGCGTTCGTGGATCTGCTGGATCGGCGCCGGATTCAGGTAATGCAGCTTCTCCCTGCCGCGCCACACGACCACGACCAGGTTCGCCGTCTCCAGCAGTGCAAGGTGCTTGGTGACGCCTTGCCGGGTCATCGACATGCGCTCGCACAGCTCGCCGAGAGTTTGCCCATTGTCCTCGTACAGACGGTCGAGTAGCTCGCGACGGCAGGGGTCGGCAAGGGCCTTGAAAACGTCGTTCATGTCGTTGGGCATGGAATCATTAAGGCAACCATTTGGTTGCATGTCAAGAAGTCAGGAGGCAATGATCGAGCGCACGAACTCGCCCTTGGCCCGGGTGTAGGCTTCGCGATCCGTGCCGTGACGCGAAGCCAGTTCGCGCTTGAGGGCGGCGTAACGCTCGGCCTGCGCTGGGTCGGCGCGCAGCGCATCGCGGAAGGCGAGCCTCTGGCGCCATAGTTCGCCGTCGTGCACCACCACATGCAGATGGTGGGTACGGCGGCCGTTGGCGTGGCGCATGAACCAGCGGCGGTCGGTCAGGCTGGCGTTGAACTCCACCGAGGTGACGTAGCCGTGCTCGAGAATGGACTCGAATAGGGCATCGGCCACGGCCATGGAGGCGACCCCGGCCATGACGTCGATGATGGGCTTGGCCGGCATGCCGGGGATGGCGGTGCTGCCGATATGCTGCACCTCGATAAGCTCGGTGGGGAAACGCTCCAGCAGGCGGCTGCGCTCGGCGTCGAAACGTGCCGGCCAGGCGGGGTCGTACTCCACCAGGTATACCGGCTCGTCAATGGCCTGCTGCAGCGATTGGGCTTCGTTCATGAGAGCTCCCGGAAGCGGAGGTTTGTGTGATGGTAGCGGGCTCGCGCTGATGACGCAGGGCGCCGGGAGGGTGGCCGTGAATGCGCTTGAAGGCGCGGCTGAAGGCCGCGGTACTGCCGTAGCCCAGGCGGAAGGCGACGGTTTCGATGGGTTGGTGCTCGCGGCCGATCCACTGGGCCGCCAGGCGCATGCGCAGCTCGGTCACGTAACGATGCGGCGTCATGCCCGTTACCGCCAGGAAGCGCTCGGCGAATACCGAGCGCGAGCTGCCCATCTCGGCGGCGAGCTCCGCCACCGTCCAATTGCGCCCCGGCTCGCGATGCAGGGCGGCAATGACGCGGCCCAGGCGCGGGTCGCGCAGCGCTTCGATCCAGCCGGTGGCATCGCCGCAGCCGCACTCCACCCAGCCGCGCACGATGAAGGCCGCCATCACGTCGGCGAGCCGTGCCAGAATGGCGGCATAACCCGCACGCTCGATCTTCGCCTCACGCTCCATCGCCTCGAGCATGGGCAGGATCTCGGGCTGACGCTCGAGCAGGGTGCCGACGTGCATCACTTCGGGCATCAGCGAGACCAGGGCGTGCATGCTGCCCAGGTCGAACTCCATGCAGCCGCTGAAGGTCAGGGCGCCATCCTGGGTGCAATTCTTCGGGCAGGCGCGAATCGCACTGACCGCCTCGCACAGCCTGGCGCTTTCGAAGGCAGTGACGTCCTGGGCCGGCTGGTCGGGGGAGGAGAGCAGGGCATGCAGGCCGCCGCGTGGCAGCAATAGCGCATCGCCGGTGGCCAGGGTGTGAACGCTGCCGCTGGGGCTGCGCAGGTAGACGGGGCCGCGGGCCACGAAGTGGAACTGCGCCCAGCCTTCTACCTGCCCGAACTCTACCCCCATGGGGGGAGAAAGCTGAATGCGGCGATAGGCGATGCCGCGCAGGCGCATGCCGAGCAGCAATTCGCTGACCAGGTCGTTGGGTAACTCAGGTTTCGGCATCTCGCACCCCCTCACCGTGTTTGCGCAACCGCCAAGCGTACCGCTCATGTCGATTCGGATGAACGATCAATTATTCGAGAGCTTCTAGCATAGATCGTCCGACTCGGTCGCTCTAGTCTTCTCGTTCCTGACGAAAGCTTCTCTAGGAAAGGAGAACGAGCATGAACGAGTTGGAACCGCGGGCACGACCCGCCTGGGGGGCGGTCATCTCGATGGCCCTCGGTGTGTTCGGGCTGGTGACGGCGGAATTTCTGCCCGCCAGCCTGCTGACGCCCATGGCGGCGGACCTGGGCATTACCGAAGGCATGGCGGGTCAGGCGGTGACGGTTACCGCGGCGGTGGCGCTGCTGACCAGCCTGCTGATCTCCACCGCGACCCGCCGCATCGACCGGCGCCATGTGCTGCTGGGGTTCTCCATGCTGCTGGTGGCCTCGAACCTGCTGGTGGCGTTTGCCCCCAACCTGACTGTACTGCTGATCGGGCGCGTGCTGCTGGGGATGGCGCTGGGCGGCTTCTGGACCATGTCGATCGCCACCATGATGCGCCTGGTGCCTGAGGATCTGGTGCCGCGGGGGCTGTCGATCATGTTCAGCGGCGTTTCCGCCGCGACCATCGCCGCGGCGCCGCTGGGTAGCTACTTCGGCGATCTGTTCGGCTGGCGCGACGTGTTCCGCATGGCGGCGCTGTTGGGCGTGCTGGCGCTGATCGTGCAATTCCTTACCCTGCCGCGGATGGCACCCAGCGGCATGACCCGCCTGCGTACCCTGTTCGACGTGCTGATGCGGCCACGAGTCGGCCTGGGCATGCTGGCTGCGGCTCTGGTCTTTACCGGCCACTTCGCCTTCTTCACCTACATTCGTCCGTTCCTCGAAACGGTGACCGGCGTCGGCGTGAGCGGTGTGGCCACCATCCTGCTCGGCTTCGGCGTGGCCAACTTCCTCGGCAACTACCTGGGTGGCTGGATGGTCGAACGCAGCCTGCGGCTGACCATGATATTGATGCCGCTGCTGATGGGTACGCTCGGCCTATCCCTGGTGCTGCTGGAAAGCACGCCGGTCACCGATGCCGCGCTGGTGGCAGTGTGGGGGCTGGCCTTCGGCGCCATCCCGGTGGCGTGGTCGACCTGGCTCACCCGCACGGTGCCGGACGAGGCCGAAAGCGCCAGCGGCCTGCTGGTGGCTGCCATCAACCTGGCGATCGCCACCGGTGCTGCGGCGGGTGGGCTGATCTTCGATCTGGGCGGAGCGCTGAACGTATTCGCCGCCAGCGCCGCAGTGCTGCTGTTGGCCGCACTGATGATCCTGATGGGGGTGAGGACACGACCTCTGGCAAGCGCCTCGACCTGAACGCTGCCTGGTTGAAGTGCGCAGCCCGCTTCGGCGGGCTGCGTTTTTGCCTTCGCTTCCGTCAGCTGTTAGCGTGGGGTGACAGAAGAACCAACAACGGAGCAAATGCCATGGATTACGCCGTCAACTCCAGCGTAGGCCAGTCGCTGGTCATGCAGCAGGTGCAAGCCGCCCAGCAGGTGCAGCTCGAGGTCTACAAGGAAGCGCTGGACATGCAGAAGGATCAGGTTCAGGCGCTGATGGCTTCGGCTTCGGTAGAGCCCCAGCTTGCTAACGATGGCATGGTGGGTACGCAGATCAATACCTACGCCTAGTCTTGGCCGAAAAATTTCTGCGCTTGGCCATACAGCGTTAAAAATCAGCTCAAAGTACTCATTTACAACCGGTAAACTCCGTCTTTTCGCTGATTTTTGCCTTGTCTGGCCTTCGCTCGAAGATTTTTCAGCTCAAGCCTATTTCTGTAGCGCCCACTTCACTGCCTCTTCGGCGTGAATGGCCGTGGTGTCATAGAGCGGCACCGTGGTATGGCTCTGCTGCACCAGCAGGGCGATTTCGGTGCAGCCGAGGATCACCGCTTCGGCCCCCTGCTCGCGTAGCGATTCGATGATCTCCAGGTAGCGCTGACGCGAGGTCTCCTTCACCTGCCCCAGACACAGCTCGTGGTAGATCACCTCATGCACGAGGTCGCGCTGCGCGGAGTCGGGCACCAGTACCTCGATGCCGAAGCCTTCGGCGATCCGCCCCTTGTAGAAGTCCTGCTCCATGGTGAAGCGGGTGCCAAGCAGGCCGACGCGACGAATGCCGTCATCGGCCAGCCGCTGTGCCGTGGCATCGGCGATATGCAGCAGCGGGATCGAGACCGCTTCAGCCACCTGCGGCGCGACCTTGTGCATGGTGTTGGTGCCGATCAGCAGAAAATCCGCCCCGGCGGCTTCCACGCTGCGCGCGGCCCGGCTCAGGATCTCGGCGGTGGCGTCCCAGTCGCCGGCATGCTGCAGCCGTTCGATCTCGGCGAAGTCGACGCTGTAGAGACACAGCTTGGCCGAGTGAAATCCGCCCAGGGCGGCCTTCACCCCTTCGTTGAGCGCACGGTAGTAGCTGACGGTGGATTCCCAGCTCATGCCGCCGAGCAGGCCGATGGTCTTCATGTGTTGCGTTCCCTCTGGTTGTCGTTGTTTCCAAGCGAGCCGTGAGAGCAGTCACGTCTCGTATTCGTCGTGACGCCGATTCCATACGTAGGGTGGCGTCTGCGGCCAGCCGGGCGGTGACTCTTCCCAGGTTTCCTGACGGCCGTAGGGCGTCAGGTCCAGGTAGGTCCACAGGCTGCCCAGGTACTCCACGCCGCGCTTGCCGCTGAAGTAGGTGCGAAAGACCCGCTCGCCGTCGCGCAGGAAGACGCTGATGCCGTGCCGCTCGCCGCGGTCGGTATCCGGCGCATGGCAGTTGCAGCTGGTCACGCCCATGTCCTGATTGAAGCTGCCGTTCAGCGACGAGAACCACGTCGGATGCTGCCAGCCCATGCGCGCCTGGTAACGCTGGAGCTTCTCCAGCGGCGCCCGGGAGACCAGCACCAGGGTGGTGTCGCGGGCGTTGAGATGGGCGGGGTGGGTCATGGCGTCCACCACCCAGGAGCAGCCGTCGCAGCCGGCCTCCCAGTCGGGGCCGAACATGAAATGGTAGACGATCAGCTGGCGGCGCCCCTCGAACAGGTCGAGCAGGGTGGCCTCTCCCTGTGGCCCTTCGAAGACATAATCGGTGCGCACCTCGGTCATCGGCAAACGGCGCCGCGCAGCATTGAGCCTGTCGCGCTCACGCGTATGGGCCTTTTCATGAGCGATCTGTTCGTTCAGCGCGCTGCGCCACTCCTCTTCGGAGACGATGGGAGGCAAGGGTGAGGTCGTCATGGAGTCTTGCTCCTCAAGTCATATTGAGTTGCCAGGAGACGCCGAAGCGGTCGTTGAGCCAGGCGAAGCGGGCGCTGAAGCCGTAGTCGCCGGGCGGCATCAGCGTCTCGCCGCCATCCGCCAGGGCTCGATGGAGGCGCTCGAACTCCTCGGCACTCTCGCAGTCGACGAACAGCGAGATCGAGGGCGTAAAGGTGAAGGGATGGGCAATGTGGCTGTCGATGCAGGTATAGCGTCGGCCGGCCAGGGTGAACTCGGCCTGCTTGATGCTGCCTTCTCTGCCCGGTTCCTCGGGGCCGTAGTGCTCGAGCCGGACGATCTCGGCATCGTCGAACAGCGAGACGTAGAAGCGCATGGCCTGTTCGGCATTGCCTTCGAACATCAATTGCTGGGTGATGTGATGCGGCATCGATACTCCTCCTCCAGGCGTTCGAAGGTGGGCCAGAACGGGGCAGGCGGTTGACCGTGCAGCACGTCGGCCAGGATACCCAGGTGGGTGTGCCAGCCACCGGCCACGTTGACCATGGTGCCGTCATCGGCGAGGCGACGGTGGGTGACGACCAGACGCACCTGCTCGCCTGCCTCGCTGAGTTCGAAGGTCACCTCCGATGGGGCCTCGTTGCCGCCGCCCCAGGTCCAGACAAGCAGATGGGGCGGTTCGCAGCGCAGCACCTGGTGTTGTGTCGTGAAGCTGCCGTCGTACTGACGAAAGCGCTCGCTGGGCAGCGTTCTGTCGGGTGTCAGCTCGGTATTGTGGAAGTGTAGAGCAAAGGAACTGCCGGCCCGCGGCTCCATGGCGCCGGGGGCGAGCCACTGGGCACGTTTGTCCGATTCGGTGAGGAAGGCCCAGACCCGTTCGATGGGCCCCGGCAGCAGGCGCTCGAAGCGGACGCTCTCTTCGGCAATCCGCTCGCCGTAGTCGGTGTCATCCATCCTGCCTCTTCTCCTTCGTCGATTTACCATCCGGGGCGGCCTGCAGCGCCGTTTCCAGCGCGTTCAGCCGCTGGCTCCAGAAGCCTTCGTAGAAGCTCAGCCACTGCTCTGCCGCTGCCAGTGGCTCCGGTTGCAGCCGGCAGTAGTGGGAGCGCCCTTCGATACGGCGTTCCACCAGCCCCGCCTGCTCCAGTACGCGAACATGTTTGGAAACGGCCGCCAGCGAGATGGGGAACGGTTCGGCCAGCTCGCCGACCTTGCGCTCACCCGCCGCCAGCCGCTCGAGCAGCAGGCGGCGGGTTGGGTCGGCCAGGGCATGGAAGACCTGATCCAAGTGTGCTTCGTCATATTCAACCATATGGTTGATATAGGCTTAGTAGGCGGGTTTGTCAACCGTTTGGTTGAATGTCCTGAAGCTATCAGAGCGATTGAAACTTCTCCGCTTTACCTGAAGCTAACTTGAGGTATTAGCCTGCGCTACAAGGTTGCTCTACGAGCTAAGTTGAAGGAACAGGAGAACGCCATGCAGGCTGTACGGAACGCCCAACCCCTTCATGAATCGACCCAGTGGGAGACGTCGGCGCTCGATCTCGACGCCTACCTGGCACGTATCGACTACCGGGGATCGCTGGCCCCCGACTTGGAAACATTGACGGCGTTGCAGCAGGCGCACCTCGCCGCGGTGCCGTTCGAGAATCTCGAGATCGTCACCGGTGGTGAGATCCGCATCGACCTGGAAAGTCTTCAGGACAAGCTGGTACGACGTCGGCGCGGCGGCTATTGCCACGAGCACAACACGCTGTTCGCCACGGTGCTGGACCGGCTCGGCTTCGAGGTCGCCGGGCGCAACGCGAGAATGCTGATGGGCGAGGATGCGAGCATCGTCACTCCTCTCGGCCATACCATGCTGGTGGTGAAAGTGGCGGGCCACGACTGGATGGTCGATGTCGGCGTCGGCAATGTCGGGCCGCGTGAGCCGATCCTGCTCGAGGCGGACCGCGAGGTGAGTCATGGCCCCTGGGAGTATCGCCTGGAGCGCTCGCCGCTGGGATATTGGCTGCTGCGTCATAAGCGCCTCGGTGAATGGTTCAACATCTACCAGTTCAGTGACGAAACCTGCTATCGCGCCGACTCTGGCGAATACAACTATCTGGCCTCTCGCCACCCCGGATCGCCCTTCGTGCGGCGCATCGTGGCGCAGCACAACGGCGCCGAGGTTCGGCTTGCGCTCACCGATCTCGAGCTGAAGATCTTCCGCCCGGGCCAGGCGCCGGAGCTGCAGCGGATTGAAGCCGATGCGCTGCCCGACGTGCTGCGCCAGCGGTTCGGTCTCGAGCTGACGCCTGAGCAGGAGCGCGCGCTGCTGCAACGAGCCGAGACGCTCGTCGAGACCTCCACCGAGGGGGAGCAGCTTGGAACCTGAGGAAGTGGCTAGAGAGGAATCGCTAGAAGCGCGCATCACCTATGGCCGGCATCACCACCTCCTTGACGTAGGCGCTGGGCGACAGCGCCAGCAGGGTGCGCACCAGTTGCACTACGTCATGCATGGGAATGAACTCGCCGTCGCCGCGGCGGGCTGCGCGTTCGAGCGGCACGCTCAGGTCGTCCTCGGTGTTGAGATAGCCTAGCTGCAGACAGGTCACCGCCAGGCGCTGTTCGCGAAAGCCCTCGCGCAGCGCCTCGGCGATGCCGCGCAAAGCATGCTTGGTGGCACCGAAGGCGACCTCCGGCCGGCCGTGGCCGGGCAGGGCGGAGGTCGAGCCGGTGAGTACGATACGCGGGGCACGAGAGCGCAGCAGCACGGGGAGCAGCGCCTGTATCAGCAGAATGGCGCCGCTGACGTTGACCGTGACGATGCGCTGGATCTCCGCCGGGCTGTCGTCCAGGAAGCGGTAGTCCGGCTCGAAAGCCCGGCTTTCCCATAGCCCCAGGTTGTAGACCAGCACGTCGAGCCCCCGCGCTTGCGCGGCTTCGGCCAGCGTGGCGGCCGCCCGCTCGGGTGAGGCCAGATCGGCCTCGATCCAGTCGATCTCGATGCCGGTTCGCACCGGCAATGGCTGCGGCATGCGGCGCGATACGCCGATCAAGCGGTCGCCGTTATCGCCAAGTCCTTCGATGAAGGCCCGGCCCAGGCCCTGGCTTGCGCCCACGATCATCACGTTCATGGTGTTGCTCCTCGCTGTGCTGACGTTGCCCGCACCCTACGACCTCAAGCGCAGCTGAGGTCAAGCGCTGGGCTCAGCAAGGCTTTTCCTACGCTGCACGCGACGCTCGGCCAGGGCTTGCTCGGCATCCTCCTTCAGCGGCAGGCGCGAGGCCCACAGGATGTCGTCGCGCCGATGGTTCATGTCGTCGAGCATGTGGTCGTCGTGGGCCAGCAGCGGCAGATAGCGCTGGCGAAACCGCCGTCGACGCAGGTAGCGGTGAATCCGGGTCTCGATGGCATGGATCAGCCCCAGAGGCGGCATGGCCGGCATGTAGAAGTCCGGCTCGGGCGGCGGCGTGGAATGCTTGGCTTGCGTCGGCTTGGGCTGATGATGCAGCGGTTCGTACTGACTCATGTCGCACCTCCTCACGGGCCGCCACAGGCTGGCTGCCGTGATCTCGCTTGAAAGTGAGTGGAGGGTCGCGACCTCTTGCAGGACAGTGTCGCGCTTGCGATTGGATCAATCCAACGAAAAAGACTAGAGTCTCCTTTAAGAGAAATTGAAAGGTGGAACCATGACCCAACTGCCCCCCACCACTCTGCACTCGCCGCTGCCGCTGCTCGACACCGACGTGCTGCGTACCTTCGTGGCAATTGCCGAATGCGGCAGCTTCACCCGGGCCGCGCGCCAGGTGTTTCGCACGCCCTCGGCGCTCAGCATGCAGATCAAGCGTCTCGAGGAGACGCTTGGCCATGCCCTGTTCGTCCGTGAGGCCCGCCAGGTACGCCTCACGCCCGAGGGAGAAACGCTGCTCGGCTATGGCCGGCGCCTGCTCAAGCTCAACGAGGAGGCGGTGACGCAGTTCCTCGCCCCCAGCGTGTCGGGGCGACTGGGATTCGGTACCACCGATGACGTGGGCACGCGCATCCTGCCTGGTGTGCTGGCGCAATTCGCCCGCTCGCATCCGGCGGTGCAGGTCGACGTGGTGGTGGGCAGCAGCCGTGAGATGCTGGCCCGACTGGAAGCCGGAGAGCTCGATCTGATCCTGGTGACCGCCGGCAACCCGGGGCAGGAGATACGCGGCGATATCGTGCACAGCGAACCGCTGGTGTGGGCGGGGCGGGAAGGCGGGCTTGCCGCGCAGCGCTCGCCGCTACCGGTGGCGCTGGCGCACTCCGGCTGCGCCTGGCGGGGCATGGCCCTCGAAGCCCTGGACCGGGCCGGCTTGAGCTACCGCATCGCCTACTCCTGCGAGCACTGTGCCGGCCAGGAGGCGGCCATGCTCGCCGACCTGGCGGTGGCGCCTTTTCCGCTGAGCCTGGTACGACCGCCGCTGAAGCGCATCGATCCCGGTCTGCTGCCGCCGCTGGGTGAATATCAGCTGGCGATGGTAAGGCGGCCCGGTGCCGATCAGGCATGCGAAACGCTGGCAGGGCAGGTCATGGCGGCTTTTCAAAAGCTCTGAGCCTCTCTGCCAGCGCGATTTACTGGTGGCCGGCAGGTCAGCCGCGCTCTTCCCGAATACGGTTGAGTTGGCGCTTGATTTCGGCCCGCTCGAGTATCAGCAGGTCGAGCAGTTCGTCCCGCTCATGTCGGTTCAGCCCTTCATCGCTCATCAGGCCATCGAGCAAGGCTTCGATATCCGCTTCATGTCGGGTTTGGGGAACGGCAGCGATACTGGGGATCAGTGAGACGATCATAGGCGTTACCTCCTGCAAGTTGCCCCTGGGATGGCTTGAAATGTCAGGGGCTTTTTTATTCTTTTTGTAACTGTATGGTGAGTTCCTGAAGCGTGGCCGGTCAAATCCAGGCGCACCGAAACCGTGCCGATTCACGCATTCTTCCAAAAAATCGCAGGCAGCGGCCATTGGTCGGGCTCGGTTCCGGTGAGTTCGACCCTCTCCGATCACTGCGCCGTATCGTTGGGACGGTAAAAGAGAAACGCCTCGGTTTCGATGGTCAGTAGAAACTCATTGGCCCAGTTGGGCTGGACCGTGCGGTCGTGAAAATAGAGCGCGCCATCGGTGTGGTCGGGCAGCTCCCGGTTCAGCGCTTGGCGTGCCACCTCCCTGGCCACCTCATAGGCATCGCCTTCCACCACCTCATCGGGGCGCCCATCGCACCACCACGAGAACTGGCACGGGCTCTGCTCCGAGCCCTGCTTCACCACCTCGCAGACGGTATTGGGAAACTCCTCGCTGGCCAGGCGGTTGATCACCACGTTGGCAACCGATTCCATGTCGCGGCCCTGTACTCCCTTGGCTTCCCAATAGATGCTGCGCGCCAGGCAGGTAAGCGGCTCTTCCAGCGGGTCGCTGCCCTCTGGATCGATGACTTGAGCCTCTTGCTCCTCGAGCGGTTCCACCGGCTCGCGGACCTCAACATCAGGCGCCACGACCTGCTCCAGTACCTCGGCTTTGCGTACGGCTTCTTCTGCCTGCACCTCAGTGTCGGCCAGCACGGTTGCAATGGGCAACACCAGGGAAAGCCAGCCGGCCAACAGGGGAAGGCGCATGGGGGAACCTATGTTTGTCGTTATGGTTCGCAAAGGGGAGTCATTGCGTAACGAGTATAGCGGTCCGGATGTTCTGCTCCGTAGCAAGGCCGTATGGTTTTCATCCTACGGTAGGGAATAGGCGGCGTGGCACCCACCACAGGAAGAATGCCATGCCGATCAGCTCCACCAGCGACTGGAACACGATGACGACCACGGCCAGCTCGTAGGCGGCGGGCAAGGAAAGGGCCAAGGGAAGCACCACGAAGGAGTTGCGTGTACCCAGGCTGAAGGCGAGTACCCGCCCCTGGGCGTTGGGGAGTTTCCAGATGGATGCCAACAGCCGAGCCAAGGCGGCCGCCAGCAACAGAAAGCCGACGAAGGCCAGTAACAGCCCGCCGAGCAACGGCAAGGAGCCGACAACGACATTCACCTGGGTGGCGGCAATGCTGAATACCACCAGTGCCAGCAGCGGTACCGGTAGCCAGCCCAGTCGCTCGATGATGGCTGCGCGTGTGAGGTTTCCCTGAGCCCACTTCTCGGTAATGAAGGCCAGCAGCAAGGGCAGCAGAATCAGCCCGGCAAAGGCCAGCAGCAGCTCACGCTGAACCAGGGCGAGGCGTAGGCTTTCGTCGAGGAACAGCCAGAGGTAGAGAGGCAGCAGGGCAAGCTGCAACAGCAGGCTCACCGGGGCGAAGGCGATGGCGTACTGCGCCTTGCCGCCACCCAAGTGAGAGAAAGTGATGAACCAGTCGGTACATGGCACCAACAGCACCAGCAGCAGGCCCAGGCGTACCGCCGGCTCGGTGACGAACAGGTTCGCCAACCCCCAGGCGATGAGCGGCAGCAGGACGAAATTGCCGACCACCGCCGCGGCCAGAAAGCGCGTATCGCGCCAGGCGGCGCGCAGCTGCGTGAGCGGCACCTGGGTGAAGGTCACGTAGAGCAGCGCCCCCAGCAACGGCCACAGCAACGCTTCCAGCACGCCGACCCGCTGCGGCAAAGCGCTACCCAGCGCCAGGCCCATGGCGATGAACGCCAGATAGACCAAGACCTGATACTTCTCGAGCGTCTGGCGTGTCAATCTGAAGGGCTCCCTGGCAGTGGCGGCTCAGCATCGCGCAGCCGCTTCGTGCCTGTAAAGCCAATACGTTCAAGGACAGACCGGAGGCCGCCATGATCACACTCCATCACTGCGTCAGCGCTCGTTCGTTTCGTCCCCTTTGGTTGCTCGAGGAGATCGGAGTGCCCTATGAACTGGTGATGCACGATTTCCCGCCCCGGGTACGCGATGAAGCCTTTCTCGAAATCAATCCGCTGGGAACGGTGCCGGCGCTGTTCGACGACAGGGTGGAGATGACCGAATCGGCGGCCATCTGCCAGTATCTCGCCGGTCGCCATCCTCAGGCGGGTCTCGAGGTAACGCCGGACGACCCCGCCTACGGCGACTACCTCAACTTCCTGCACTTCGGCGAAGCGACGCTGACCTTCCCCCAGACCCTGGTGCTGCGCTATGGCCGCTTCGAGCCCGAGGAGCGCCGTTCGCCCCAGGTGGTGGAGGACTACTCACGCTGGTTTCTCTCACGCCTGCGTACTCTGGAGTCGCGCCTGGAGCGAGAGGCGTTCGTCTGCGCCGGGCGCTTCACCGCGGCCGACGTCTCGGTGGGATATGCGTTGCTGCTGGCCAGCTACATCGGCCTGAACGAGCGCTTCAAGCCTGCCGTAGCAGCCTATTGGCAGCGCTTGCAGGAGCGTGAGGCCTTTCAGCGGGCCAAGGCCGTCGAGCGGGAGGCAGCCATGGCCCAGGGCGTTTCCCCCAAGCCGGCCATGGACATGCTGGGCTGAGTGTAAGGCGCTACTCGTTCGCTCTTCGGCGCAGCTCGGGTACGACCAGCACGGCCAGAGTCAGGGCGGTGATCGGCAGCACGAAATAGAGCATCAGGGTACTGAAACCGGCTAGCGCATCGTGGTGGGTGGCAGCCAGTACCAGGTAGGCGGTATAGGTCACGTAGTAACCCAGCAGCACGGCCCCTTCCCAGCGATTGATGGCGCTGGCGGTGAAGCAGATCGGCAAACAGGCGATGGCTACCGCGACCATCACCGGCAGGTCGAGGCTGAGCATGGCTTGGGTCACGGCGATGCCGGCAGGGGCAATCAGGGCGGTGATGCCCAGCACGCCGAGCAGGTTGAAGATGTTGCTGCCCACCACGTTGCCCACGGCGATGTCCCGCTGGCCCCGCAGGGCAGCAATGATCGACGTCACGACCTCGGGCAGCGAGGTGCCTGCCGCCACCAGGGTCAGCCCGATCACCTGATCGCTGACCCCGAACCAGCCGGCCATGATCACGGCCGAGTCGACGAACAGGCGTGAGCCGGCCACCAGCATGGCAAGCCCACCGATGACGTAGAGTGCATCATGCCATCCGGGGCGGGCCAGAGCCTCGCGGTCGGCTGCCGGCTCGTCGCTGGCCGCCTGGCGTTTCCCCTGCCAAAGCAGGAAGACGGTGTAGACCACCAGGCCAAGGACCAGCAGCCCGCCGTCGAGCCGGCCGACGCTGCCGTCCAGTGTCATCACCAGCACCACCAGGGAAAGCACGATCATCAGCGGAATATCCAGGCGGATCAGCTGCTGGGCCACCGCCAGAGGCACGATCAGCGCCGAGACGCCGAGAATGAACAGCACGTTGAAGATATTGCTGCCCACCACGTTGCCCATGGCGATGCCCGCCTGACCGTCCAGAGCAGCCTTGAGGCTGACCACGAGCTCCGGAGCGCTGGTGCCGAACGCCACCACCGTGAGGCCGATCACCAGCGGAGGGATGCCCAATCGCGCCGCCAGGCGCGACGCACCTTGCACCAGGCCCTCCGCACCCACGATCAACAGCCCCAGGCCGAGGGCCAACAGCAGCAGCGTCACCATTCGGGAGTTCCTTGCCTTGAAAGGGTGAGAGACGAACGAGCCGCAGGGAGAGGCGGAAGCGTTCAGGCCGCCGGTGCCGCCAGGCTCATCACCCGGGCGTTGAGTGTGGCCGTGTCGAGCATCAGCATGGCTTCCTGTTCGCCGTCCAGGCTGGCGACACGCTTGCCGCGGTCGATCCAGGCCGCCGAGCGGCCCCCGCCGGCATCGCCGTCGCAAGGCCCCACGCAGTTGGCCATCAGAATCGTCATGGCGTGAGAGCGGGTGAAGGTGGCGTAGTAGGCATGCGCTTCGTCCATGCCCGGTGCGAGCTTGGCCACGCTGGCCAGGTAGACGTCCGCCCCCAGGCTGGCCGCCGTGGCGACATGGTCGGGCTGCAGCGACTCGTAGCAAATTGCCACGGCCAGTCGGTGCTCGCGGGTTTCGATCAGCATCGGCTTCTCGCCGGAGGAGAAGTAGGGCAGTTCATCGTCATGCAGTCGTTGCTTGGCATAGGCCTGGCGCCCCGAGTGGGGCTGAAACACCACCATACCGATCTGTGGTTTCGCCGAGGTGACCAGCGGCAGCCCCACGCCGATCACGATCTCATGGGTGTCGCTCAGGCGCTGGAATACCTCCAGCCGCGGGTCTTCCGGGTGGGTGGCAAGTTCCTTGGCCAGCGTCGGCTCATAGCCGGTCAGCGAGAGCTCGGGGAAGAAGATCAGCTCGGCTTCGTGCGCTGCCGCCAGTTCGATGAACTCGGTGTGGCGTGCCACGTTCCCTTCGATATCGCCCGTTGTCGAGGCGTACTGCACGGCACACAGCTTCATCGGCCCGCTCCCTCTCGCCTGGCTTTCCGGTAAGCGTAAGCCATTTTTCGAAACCACCATAACGGCCTGCCGTCGATGGCCGCAAGCCCAAGCCCGATCAGCCCCATGCCGGCCAGATGGCGCCACTCCAGCCGCTCGCCCAGCACCAAGATGCCCAGCAAGATGGCGCTGGCCGGAATCAGGAACGTGACCAGCAGCAGGTTGGTCGCCCCTGCGCTTGCCAGCAGGCGGAAATAGATCAGGTAGGCCAGCGTGGTGGAGAATAGCGCCAGGCCGAACACCGCCGCCCAGGTATCCAGCCCCGGCCAGGGCTGCTGCCAGAAGCGCTCAACCAGCAGCGCCAAAGGCAAGAGCACCAGCGCTGAAGCCGTGACCTGCCCGCAGGCGGCCACCAGGGGCGAGCAGCCCAGTGCACCAAAGCGCCGCCCGAACACCCCGGCAAAGGCATAGGAGAGCGCACCGGCCAGCACCGCAAGCTGCGCCCACGAGTGGCGGGTGGCACCTTCGTGAACCTCGGCACCCAACATATACACCACGCCGGCAAAACCGATTGCCACGCCCGCAAGGCGCGCCGGGGTGAGAGGCTCGTCGCGGGTCAGGAAGTGTGCCACGACGATGGTGAAGAAGGGTGTGGTGGCGTTGAGTATCGACGCCAGGCCGCTGGCGATATGCCCCTGACCCCAGGCAATCAGGCTGAAGGGAATCATGTTGTTGAGCAGGCCCATGCCGAAGAAGGCCATCCACAGCCCCGGGTCGCGCGGCATGCGCTGGCCCAGCAGCAGAATCAGTACATGCAGCGCCAGCGCCGCCAGCCCCACGCGCAGCGCCACGATGGTGAGCGGCCCCAGCTCCGCGACCGCCACCCCGACGAAAAAGAAGGAGCCGCCCCACAGCACCGACAAGGCCAGCAACAACACCCACTGCGTGAGCCCCATGCTTCGTTTGATCGTCTTCATCGCTGCACTCCGGTTGGTAATGAAGCCAACCTAGGGCAGCAAGGCGACGAGGGAACTCCGCTTCTTGCGCTGGAAGTCGCACGGGCGAGAAGTGGATGTCGCAACTCAAGAAAAGCGCCCGGCGAGCTGAACTCACCGGGCGTCCAAGAGGCTGCTATCAGGAACGGCTCAGCGCTGGCGCAGCTTGGCCAGTTCGCTTTCGGCAACGTCGACCCGCACGCTGCCTTGCTTCACCAGCAGCTCGGCGATGATTGCCACTTCATCGCCCTGGGCACCGGCCATCAGGGCGATATTCTTGGCATGCAACGCCATATGGCCCTTCTGAATACCGGTGGTGGCCAGCGCTTTCATGGCGGCGAAGTTCTGCGCCAGGCCCACCGCCACGATGATCCGTCCCAGGCGTTCGGCCTGGTTCACGCCGAGAATCTCCAGACAGTAGCGGGCGGTGGGATGCGCCCGCGTGGCACCACCGATCAGACCGACCGGCATCGGTATCTCCAGCGTGCCGGTGAGATTACCTTCGCCGTCCATCTCCCAATGGCTCAGCGAGCGGTAGCGCCCCGTGCGTGCGGCGTAGGCATGAGCGCCGGCCTCCACGGCGCGGGTATCGTTGCCAGTGGCCAACACCACGGCGCTCACCCCGTTCATGATGCCCTTGTTGTGGGTGGCCGCCCGGTACGGATCCATATCGGCGAAGCGATAGGCCGAGAGCATGCCGTCGCGCACCTCCGCGCCACCGATCTGGTCCAGCCGCCAGGTGGCTCGCGCTCGCATAAGCCGCCGATCCGCCAGGTTGGAGAGAATGCGCAGCCGACTTTTGCCGCCGCTCCACTCCGCCAGCGAGGGCGCCACCGCCTCGGCCATGGAGTTCACCGCGTTGGCGCCCATGGCATCGCGCACGTCCACCAGCAGGTGCACGATCAGCATGTCCTCCAGCACGCGCACCTCGAGATCGCGAAAGCCGCCGCCATGCTTGACCAGCACCGGATCGGTGGCATCGCAAATCCGGCGAATCTCTTCGCGTGCCGCCAGCAGCTTGAGGCGCGCAAACTCCGGGTTAGGCACC
The DNA here is from genome assembly GCF_021404355.1 of Halomonas sp. MCCC 1A11062. Taxonomy (NCBI): domain Bacteria; kingdom Pseudomonadati; phylum Pseudomonadota; class Gammaproteobacteria; order Oceanospirillales; family Halomonadaceae; genus Halomonas; species Halomonas sp. MCCC 1A11062. The sequence goes on along the minus strand of NZ_JABFTW010000024.1, from coordinate 37,760 downwards.
TCGACGAGCTGTACCTGGGCGATCATCACCGGTTCAGCGGCATCGGTGACGAAGCCGCCGGAGTCGCGACACTGGCGCGCCGCGTTGCACACCGCCGCCACTACCGAGGACTCCTCCGTGGCCATCGGCACCAGTTGCTCCTCGCCGTCGATGATCAGGTTGGTGGCGATACCCAGCGGAATGTTCAGGGTGCCGATCACGTTTTCGATCATCGAATCGGCGGTTTCCGGCTCGAGGTTGCCCATGTTGCCGAGATGCGCCACGCCCGCGTCGTCGAGGCCGGCGATCTCGGCCACCTTGGCAAGTCGCTCACTGGGCGAAAGCTGATAGAAGCCGGCGATTCGGGAAGTGCTATGAGCCATGTCGATACCTGTCAAAAGCGATGAAAGAGACGATGTGAAGAAAAGGGCCCGAACCTCAGGCCAACAGCCCCATCAGCCACGGAGCGGCGTAAAGCGTCATGAACTGCACGCCGTAGTTCACCCCCCAGCGGTTCAGCAGACCCGCCACCAGGGCCAGCACCATCACGCCGAGAATGCCCATCACCCCGGCATCCATGTACGCCAGCAGCATCACCAGGGCGAAGAACATGGCGAGGAAGGCCTCGTGGGGAATGTGGCGGAACACGAAGACGCAGATCTGGCGCGCGTAGCGCACCGCGATGGGGTAGGTGATCAGCAGCGCGACGGCGGCGCCGAGAATGCTGGCGATGGCAATCTCCGAGAAGCTCATCAGGTGATGGGCGTTCTGCTCCAGCGTCAGCACCGGCGGGGCATTGAAGAAGGCGTTGCCCGGGCCGATGGCCATGGGACTCATGGGAATGCCCAGCGCCGCCAGCGGGATCAGGATGCCGGCGATATAGGCGGCGTTGGTCACGGCGTCCATGGAGGAGAGTGCACGGCTGGCCTTCTCCACGGTGCCCTTCACCCAGCTCGACATCACTTCGCCGAGGAAGATGGTGATGCCCACCGGGCTCATGAAGAAGGTGACCGAACCCAGCACCGAGCTGGCGGCGGCGGATGTGGTTTCCTGCCGCGTCAGGATGCGGAAGGGGTTGGGTATCCGGTGCTCCTCCTCTGTCTTGTAGATCTGGATGGTCTTGGGCTCGGCCACCGCCATCGCCTGGCGCTCGCGGTTCACCAGCAGCTGCGCCAGGTTGAACATCATCGGGCCGATGGTGATGCCGAGGAAGAACGAGATGAACACCACTCGCCCCTCGGGAATCACACCCATGCCCCAGTAGAAATGGCGCAGCGCCTGGATCAGCGCCGCCAGCACCACGATGCTGACCAGGCTGATGACCTTCTCGCGGCTCATCAGTGCCAGGAACACAGCGCCGAAGAAGAAGATCTGGCTGGCATACTGGCCCAGCACGTCGGCCAGCGGCGTCAGCAGGAAGGCGAGGAACAGGCTGATCGGCACCGCGACCAGTGTCCCGATCACCGAGCCGGAGGCCATCTTGCGGATCGCCAGGGTAGCCTGACCTTCGCGCTTCAGCGTCATGGCGTGCTCTACCATGGGTGCTGACATCACGCCGCCGGGAATGCCCGCCACCGATACCGGAATCGAGTCGGTCAGCTTCTTGGCCACGATGGCCGCCATGAAGAAGGAGAGCACCACCGGTAGCGGAATGCCGGCCACCACCAGCGCCAGCGTGACGGGCGCCAGCACGGCGGTTTCATCGGTACCGGGCGCTACGCCGATGGCGGTATAGACCACCACCGCGATGAGCGCGGCGATCAGCATCTGCAACAGCATCATCGGGTCCATGCTCACGCCTCCCCTTCGATGTCGAGGCGGCGCTTGGGACGGAACAGCAGCGCGCTGATGAAGAAACCGACGATGGCACCGGTAATGCCCAGCACCAGCGGCCCGGGGGCCGGCCACGGTGCGAGCAGAAAGCCACCCAGGCTGAGCAGCGTAGCGATGGAAAGCGAGATGAGCAGATCCCTGCCCGAAACCGTATCGTCCCAGACATTCAGGAAAGCCCTGTCTTTGGCTGGCATGCGAAACTCCAGATGAGTCGTTATTGGTGTTATGAGCCGTTGCCGGCTGTGCCAGCTTCAGCAATACGAGGAGACAGAATAAGGTACAGTAGTGGAAATTGTTCCAAGTACTGTGTCCTCAGTATGAGGGGTACAGTTTTGCTGCGTATGAGGTAGGCATGACCAAATCCGGCCAGGTCGCCGAAACCCTGCTCAAGGCCATGGACGAAGGGCGGCTGGCGCCGGGCGCCAAGGTTGCCTCCATTCGTGAGGCGGCGCGGCAGTTCGGCGTGGCCAAGAACACCATCATCGACGCCTACGACCAGCTCGTTGCCATGGGGCGCCTGCAAGCCCGCCACGGCTCTGGCTTCTTCGTCTCCCAGGCACGCCCCCTGGCCACTGGGGAGGAGCGCGAGAGCCTGAGTGAAGCCATCGACAGCGTCTCGCTGCTGCGCGAGCAACTGGTGGGAAGCTTTGCCGTGCGCGCCGGCGACGGTCGCGCCCCGGCAGCATGGATGGGTGGCCTCGATCTCACCCGGGCGCTCAAGCGGCGCGGACCGGAGCAGGACGAAACGCACTTCGAATATGGCATGCCGCAAGGCTTCGAGCCGCTACGCGATGCCATCGCCCGGGTGCTGGCGGGTCGCTCCATTCATGCCGCTCCAGAGCAGGTGCTACTCACCTTCGGCGCCAATCACGCCTTCGATCTGATCATCCGCCACTTCGTCGACGCCGGCGACAGCGTGATGGTGGAAACGCCGGGCTACTACCCGCTTTTCGGCAAGCTACGCCTGGCGCGGGCCAAGCTGGTGGGAGTGTCGCGCACCTCGGAAGGGCTGGACCTGGAGGAGTTCGAGCGCAAGGTGCGTCAGTACCGGCCGCGGCTGTTCTTCCTGCAACCCAACGCCCACAACCCCACCGGCACCAGCATGTCGCTGAGCAACATGCACCAGGTGCTGAAGATCGCCGAGCAGTACGGTGTTGTGCTGGTGGAAGACGACGTGTTCGCCGACCTGTTGCCCCAGGGGAGCGCCCACCTGGCGGCGCTGGATGGGCTGGAGAACGTCATCTACGTGGGCACCTTCTCCAAGACGCTCTCCACTGGGTTGCGCTCGGGTTACATCGCCGGCAGCCGCGCGCTGATCCGCTCCCTCACCGACATCAAGATGCTCACCGTGGTCAACTCCTCGACCTTCATCGAGTCGGTGATCCACGAGCTGATCGTGAGGGGCCGTTACCGTCGCCATCTGGTGCAGCTTCGCGAGCGGGTAGCCAAGGCCAGCGCCAGCGCTCGCCGCGCCCTGCGTGAGGTGGGCATCGACGATGTCAGCGGGCCCGGCGGTGGCTACTACCTCTGGGCACGGCTGCCTGCCGGCATCAACACCCTGGAGCTGGCCAAACGCGCCACGGAGGAAGGCATCTTCATCGCTCCCGGCGCCATCTTCTCGCTGCGCCCGGATGGCATAGACGGCACCGCCATGCGCATCAACGTCGCCTACGCCAACGACTACCGCTTCCTGGAGTTTTTGCGCGCTCAGCGCGGTGGAGCCTCGCGGCGTTGAGGTCAGCCTTAGCCTTCCCGTTGCATCTTCTCACGCCGTGCCACTTCGGCCTCCGTGGGTGGATCCATGGCGAAGTCGCCGGTCTGCACCGCACCTTCGCGCTCATAATGGGCAATCACCAAGCCGTTGGGTGACACCCGCTGGGCGGCGAGCTTGAATGCCGCCGGGGCTGTGCCATCGTCGAACAGCTTCTTGCCTTTCCCCAGCACCACGGGGCAGATGAACAACTTGAGTTCATCGACGAGATCGTTGGCAAGCAGGGTGTGTACCAATTCGGTGCTGCCCTGGGTGATCAGCGCCGGTCCGTCCTCCTGCCTCAGTCTGGCAACATCGGTGGCTGCATCGCGCAGCGCCACCGAGTCTTTCCAGGTCAGCTCCAGGCCTTTTCGGGTCGCCACGTACTTGGTAATCGAGTTGAAGGTCTTGGCAATAGAGTCGTCCGGTCCTTCCTCGGCATAGGGCCAGTGGGCGGCGAAGATGTCGTAGGTCTTGCGCCCGAGCAGCAGATCGAAGGGCTGACCGAACAGCTTGTCGATCTCCTCGCCGAATACTTCATCCACCAGTGGTGCCACCCAGCCGCCGTAGCGGAAACCGCCGGTCGGATCTTCCTGTGGCCCACCGGGAGCCTGCATGACACCGTCCAGGGAAACCATCGCGCCAACGATCACTTTACGCATGTGCTGATTCCTCGTGGTTTGTTTGTTCAGCCAGTATTCGAACGAGCTGCTCGGGAATCGACAGACTGGCGATGAACGGCGGCGACGGGTGGCTGGGTGTCAGGTACAGGGCTCAGCTCGTTGCGGGCTTGCGAGCGACCGACAGAGCAGGGGGATGTGCCAGCGTTTGGTAGACAACGCAGTACCGCTCCGTCAAACGCAAGAGAGTATCGAGCTGCTCTTCCGTGGCATCGGTGTCGAGGGTGATTTGCAGCCGAATAGCCTGGAAGCCGACGGGAACTTCCTTTGACACCCCGAGGGTTCCGCGAAAATCGAGATCGCCTTCCGCCTGGAGCGAGGCATCCCGTAATTCGATGCCGAGTGACGTGGCGACGGCGTTAAGCGTTACCCCAGCGCAGGCCACCAAAGCTTCCAGCAGCATGTCACCGGAGCACGCGCTCTGACCGCTCCCGCCCGTGGCGGGATGCAGCCCGGCCTCGACGAGCGCTTTGCCGGTCTCGATTCGGCAGCTGACACCTTCACCAAGACGCCCTTGCGCACGCAGAGTGATCAGAGCGGCATCCGGTGCCTCGCGATAACGCTCTTTCAGAGGCGTCTGGACGGAGCGCAACTCTTCAGCCTTCATGACCCTCTCCCTATGCTTGTTATGGCGGCATGCTTGTTGTGGCGGCACGGCAGCCGTGTATCCAACACCTCAATCAAAATAGGCTAAGGTACTCAAGCTGGCCAAAATCGGTTCCTTTGCCACATTCGCCCTGACGTCATCCATTCGCCATCGACAACCGGAGCTCGCTCATGTCTCGCGCCATCGAAATCCCCGCTGCCGACGGCACCATCGATGCTTATGTGTTCACGCCCGAGCGTACCGAAGGCCCGCTGCCGGCCGTGGTACTGTTCACCGATATCGGCGGTCTGCGCCCCTGCTATCACGAGAAGGCCCAGCAGGTGGCGGACCACGGCTACGCCGTATTGATGCCCAACGTCTACTACCGCAGTGCGCGTGGCACCGTCGTGCCGGAGGGCAAGTCCTTCCGCGACCCGGACGTGCGCCCGACGCTGTTCGGCTATGCCGGCCAGCTCACACCCGAAGCACAGTCCCGCGACTTCGCCGCGCTGCTGAAATGCATCGATGACGAGCCCGAGTTCGCGGATGGCAAGATAGGCGTGGTGGGCTACTGCATGACCGGCGCCTTCGCGCTGCGCATGGCAGCCGAACACCCTGACCGTGTTGCTGCTGCAGCCGGCTTCCACTCGGCCAACCTGGCCACGGCCGATGACCCGAACAGCCTCGTACACGTGGTCGGCACCATCGAAGGACGCGTCTATCTCGGTCACGCCGACAAGGACGAACTGCTACCCCCCGACCAGATCGCCCGCCTGGACGAAGCCCTGGCCAAGGCCGGCGTGCACTTTACCACCGAACTCTACAAAGGCGCCGCCCACGGCTTCACCGCCAAGGACGCTCCGAGCTACGACGCAACCGCCGATGCACTGCATCACAAGCGGTTGGCGATGTTGTTTGGAGAGGTGTTGTAGATGGGCGGCGTGTTTTGCGGCCCTGAGGATGGGTCGCGGTGGGGGAGAAGTATCTTTGGTGAAGGAGTAGGGTGTTGATGGTTTCCTAGCTTGTGTTTTCTTTTTGCCAGAAGCGGACATATAGGAAATGCTGATAACGTTTGAATTCACCGGCAGGCGCAGCCTTTCGCACAGGTCCGGTGGTATATTTGTTATACGCGGCGTAGTACCGGCCAGCTAATGTGGAGACGCCATGCGCTCTAAGTGTCTTCCTAACTTGGAATACTAGGTGGCAACTCCGGTGGCCGATATACTGAACAATTGCATGTGGCGAACACTCAGCATTACCTGCGGCGGGTACGGCCGGCGACCGTTCTCGCCCTTGGGATAGTAGCGAGCTACCTTCTTCTCCAACTTCGTCCAAGGGATCAGCTGATCCATGCGTTCCAGGAACTTCTCGCGGCGGATCTTGCGATTTTTGTTCTGAAACTCGGCGTCGGAAAAGCTGATCTGACTAATGGCGTGACTCTCTTTCCGATTGGTGGCTCTGTTGTTGTTGTCTCAAATCCTAGTGCTTTTTCAGGAGGTTCACTAGTATTTGCCATAGATTAAATAGTATTCGTTACAATATTTTGTTTTATGCTGGTAATGTTAGGCACAGCCTGCTCTCTTGATAGGTGATATACAGACGCGGTTTCATGATCCCGTCGTCAAAATCATAGATTAAAAGTGAAGGTTGGTAGAGATCGACAGCTTGACCAACAAACACACTCACAGCGTTGGATGCACAGATGAGTAAGTTTACTTTTCTGATAGAAAATTTATCGTACAGCCTTAGAAACAATGCGTGCAAGTCAGCCCGTAGTTGTTTACCATTTTCAGGGTGAGGAATAGCAGCATTTCCATACTCTAATGCTTTTATTTCAATTACAGGCATTCTTATTTTTTTTGCGGTCTTCTTCATGGCCTCAGGATACTGAGTCATCGCAATACAAATTGTTACTTCACTTTTACCATTAAGTTCACCCTCATCAAGTGTAATGCTGTAGGGTTTAGGCACTCCGGATTCTTGTGGCCACATCCAGCAGCCACCGTCTCGAAATCGTAGCATGGGAGTGATCTCACACTTATTGCCCAAGCGAGCGCCTAAACCAACTAAAGCAGGCATGGGGCCGAATGCAAACAAAGCAGCCTTGTGAGATTCGTTCTGAGTTTGCTGTATAATATCTTCTGCTTCACCATTGATGATGTCTGCCATGTCTCTTTCGAAAACTTCAGCGCGTTTCCTGTAATGGCGCTCATTGTGACTCAATCGATTCAGTCTCCCAGTAGACCGTGCTCTGATTCGAGACATACTATTAGCAATATCACGGTCATCAGGTTCAGAGACAATATGCCCGCCGACTGGCCACAAAACAGAAAAAGCTGGCATTGGCTTAAAACGAAGTCCTTCTAAAAGAGACTGTACGGTATGCATGAAGCCTGAGCGTATCTGAGACAATCGAGCTGCATCAAAATCTACAGCTGCAACTTTATCGATTAGTCGGTGATGCTTGTCACAGAGAACAAGCACATTCTCTGGATTATCAGATTGATAATCTGACAAATACGGGACCCCGCGAGGCCCGGACTCTGAAGATGCAATGATGTGAGCATTGTAAGAAAAGTTACCTGAGTACCCAGTAAGATCATCAACGTTGAGATGTTCTCCACACCCCTCAAACATGCAGTAACCGTGGCTATCCCGCGCTAGCCTTTCCAGCGTTCCTTTGCTAAAAACCTTCCCTCTCCCCTTCAGTTTTCGGTTTCCCCATAATGCCCGTAAAAAAACTAGGAACTCCTTTATTGAAACATCCATTGACTGAGCCTGATGCTCATTCCAAACGGCGAGTACAGCCTCCATTGAAGCCAAATCTTCCCTTTCTAAACGTTTTCCTTGCATGTGGCGTACGTGAACATTACAGACTATGCCTAGCTTGTTTAAAGCTACTTCAATCTCATTCAGAACTAAGTTGAGGCGCAGACTGACACGCAGCCTATCACTCGATAGGATAATGAGCTGGTTATGTGCTAATTCGTCAGTTAATACGCCGCACTCTCTCCATTTTGGTAGTTTGCCAATGGCATTAATAAACTCGTCCATTTTTTCATGTGATTCTAATGGGTCGTGCTGCGCCTGATGAATATTTACAACTTCTTCGCTCATAACGGTTCCTCACATATGCGCTCAAAATCTTTTCCTGCGCGGTTATATATACAGAAGTGGCTTATGCCCACTATAACGAAGATGAGTTTCCTATCTGGATTGCGTGCGCAGCAAGCACGCCAGTCCTCTAGGTCAACATGTGACGGACAAGGTCTTGGCTCCGGGTGAGAATGCCATGTCCCAAGGTAACCCGATGTCCCTTGGGACTTTTTGAAATGATCGTCGACCACCTCTTGATGACGAGCATCTCTCAGTGCAAAGGACGTTCGTGTTGCTCCGTCCTCGGCTAATGGTGTCGTACACGCCTCAATCCAAAATTGTGAGGCATCATGATTTTGACCCCCTATTAGCACACCAAATGCCTCAGGTTTTCCTCTCGAATCTTGCTTCAAGGCTTGCCAGCTATCTAATACCGCATTAGTTACCCATACTATAATATCGTTGTCTTTGCTTAAATATTCAATGGTTGCAGACATCACAGTCCTCATTGAACAAAGGAAGCCTTTTCAGTGATTCTTTGAAATGGTAATATCGATGTGTAAGTTTTATATTTTCAGACTGGACATCATTATCATCTCCCTTCCAACTCACTTTGCAAGAATCTGCTTGCCTACCTTCTAAATAGCGAATCGCTAGGCTAGCTGCCATAGTGGCGGTTTGCGCTGAACTAACTGCACCATAATTAATAAACTGGCTCCCACATCCAGCAATACTCTTCATCACATCTTGATTCGCTTCTATGAAGTTCAAATTTGACTGCAAGCCCCGCGATCCATCATTAAGATCGACATAGGCACACAATAAACATCCTTCCTTTCCACAGGCATCAAGCACTGCATGGCCGCCTACCCCATACCCTTCAAGCCAGCAATTAAGTGTCGTAACATTAATATTGTTGTCTAACAGATACTGTTTAAAAAAGCGTTCATGAGTAGGGTTGCCAATAGCTATAACAATTAGGTCATAAAAATCGAGGGGGTACTTTTGAGAAAACTCAATTAAAGATTTGTAAGAGTGGCGAGCGTCAGACCAAGGGAACTGCGCATGACATTGATGTACCATTCCTATTGCCTTTGGCATATCTATATACGCTTGAGGAAGTACGTGGCGATAAAGGTTATCAATCTGATAGCAATCAGGATCAACCAAGTGTAAATGCCTAATACCCGCAGCAGCTAGCTTATGCACAATTTCACTACCAACCGATCCAATCCCTACGACAGCAACTTTTTTATCAGCCAACGACGTAGATCCACCGCCTCTTTGTACGACATTTTCCTGATTAAACACTCTTACACTGATAGGGGTTAGCCTCCACTTATTGAGATTGCCGGTTGATAAAGGCAATGTTCTCCTTTTTTCACAGTCGAGTCTTATTGCGAACCATGTTCGGTTCTCATCGACAGTAATTGCGGTAAAGACAAGCCAGTAGTGCTTATCTCTCCACTGACCAAATTTCCCACACAGCTGGCGCAATGTTGCATCTGGCAAGCTATTAATTGTATTGAGATACCACTCTTCAATTGGTTCATTTGAGTTCGGAGCTGGTGTCAAATTATCAATAGGTATGACAATGGCTTTGCCAGCCAGCTTCCTTTGTAGTCCCTTTGTTGCGAAATGCATCTCACTAAGCTCAGAAATTTCTGAGTCTGATGGATGTGCAACGTTATAGCTATGTAGACCATATGGCACTTTCTCCAGTGGCTCATAAACATCTACTCTTTGCAAAATTGGCTGACTAAAATTGATCAGCAGAGGTTTTTTTTCTTTATCGCAAAGAAAAAGCCAATTGCTATAAAATTCTCTTAAAAGCTCTCTTTCATTCCACGCAGGATCTGTTATCACCAACTCCAGTAGTTCTGTATGGCGCTCAAGTGAGTCTTTAAGCAACAATAAGGGCTGATCAAAGTTCACAGAGATTGACTCGGGCGCATTAACACATACTACGCCGCATTCTGTATCTTCGATGCTTGCAATATTTACGTGGGCTAGCTTGCCAAACTTAGATGGCTCTAATAATAAAAATTTAGGCAATGATAAAAACCGATCTTCCATGACAAGCAACAACTTTACAACATGGTCTGATATTCTGAGTGAAACAATTACCGTTGCTTTCCCACAGAACTCATAAGGATCACACTGGAATCCCTGCTCCGTGAGAAACTGATAGACTTGGTTTTCCAACATCACGCTCCCTGTGACGTCCCAACCGAGCCCGCACAGCTATATGCCACCTTGGCAGCTTCGTTTCTATTAGACTCCTCAGCGGTCTCAAAATCGTCACCCAACAGTTCTCTCAGTATGTCGCATTGCTTTTTCAACGACTCTTCTGTTAGTGCATTATCTAGCTTCCGCAACATTACATTCAGCTTATTCCAGAACTGCGTCCCAGTCTTTACACCACTGTTGTCAAATATATCCCTGTAAGGTGTAACAGGCAGGTTAACTTTGACCCGATAATTGCCATCAGGCAGCTCTTTAAAATACCCCCCATTAAGGATAGCCGCTACTGTGTCACGCAGTGCTTGAAGATCGTTTGGCTTCCCTTCCTTGTCCATTGCCGGTTTAAACTGTTCCTTCAACATAACAGTGATTCCAATTGAATAGACTTTCTTCCTCGCAGCATCTTCAAATTTTTCATCGCGCCAACGCTTCATGTAGCGAACCAGGCGCTTATACTGACTCAGCTTATCTTCACTTGAGCCAATGTAAGCAGATTTATCATTGATGTTGTCGATAAGTCCTTTCGGGTCAGATGGCGACCACACTTTTACAGCATCGCCTGAGTTACGCTTACCTACCGCCAGCTCATAGCTGTCGCCATTTCTCCTATACACAACGATATCAACATGAAGGTTCAGGTTAGCATAGTCTGCGGTTACGCACGGCATCTTTATTTTTGCGTTCTTGAAGCCACGTTTTTCCAAAACACTGCACACCAATTTCTTTACTTCGACAGGGTCTGCCGGTGCAGTAGACGCATCAATTACTAGCGCTCGGTCAATGTCAAAATCGTTTTTTGGGTGTTTGATCGTTGTAGAAGTCTTTAGTGAACCTTGTATAAAGGTTTCTACGACTGGGTGGCCAGCTTCTTTAAATTTTTCTTTTAGAGCAGCGCAGATGCTGTCATCTTTTTCTCTAGCATCTCTGTATTTGCTATCCTCACGGCTTAATTTTATTGCATCGTGGAACTTTCTAAAATTTCGTTGAGTAGACATACCTTTTGCCTCTTGATTTTTTATAGTTTGCCAACAAGAGGCAAACCTTTTGATGTTGTTGTATCACAGAGTTAAGTGCCTTAACCACCCCACCCCACTAACCAGAACAATGGCAGCGCCTGGTGGATCAACAGCACGTCAACGGCTTGTCAGCTCCGCAATTTTGTAAACAGCAAAACATCGACTATACCAGCTTCTTCTGACACGTCCGCTTAGGGCCAAAAGCCGCCACCCCTCACCCCACCAACTCTACCTTACCCCAATCCCCTCCCAACGAATCGAGCAACTTCTTCAACGCTGGGCTCTTGTAGGTGAAGTGCGGGTCGTCCCAGCGCTGGCGCACGCTTCGGTGCACGCAGGGTTCCAGCGTGCGTTGCTGTGAGCGGCGCATCACGCGGTAGAACCCTTTGTATTCGTTGTGCTGAATGCCGGTATGGCGCGGGTTGAGGGCGCTGTGGAAGTGCGGTTCGAGGGCGAGCCCGCAGCTTTCGGCTTCGCTGGCCATCCACTTACCGGCGAAGTCGCCGAGTTCGCGCTTCTCGTAGCCGCCGCCGATATCGGTGTGCACGCCGGCGAACCACACCTGTTTCAGGTCGATACCGGGCTTGGGCGTCCACAGGGTGGGCTCGAAGTCCTGGCGGTTCTCGTCGATGGAAACGGCGTGGCGGGCGTGGCGAATGATGCTGCTGGGGGCGGTGTCGTGGAACAGGTAGCGGGAGGTGCCCAAGGTGCCGAGAAACGGGGCGGGTATGCCCAGCGAGCCAACGGTGTCCCACACGCCGATGAATTCGATCTCTGTCTTGTCCGCTACGGCATGCTTGCGGCGAAAGTCCGTGGCCTTGCGCTCGGCGGGGGCGGAGCTCTTGGGGCGTTGACGATAGAGCTCGTAGGCCTCGTTGACTCTCTCGGCGCACTCGCGCCGGAGCAGGCCGCAGTTGCGGATCAACCCCGCCAGGGAGCGAACGGTGTAGGCGCCGCGACTGAAGCCGAACAGGAAGAGCTGATCGCCGGGCTCGTAGTTGTGCACGGCGAAGCGATAGCAATCCATGATGTTCTTGTCGATGCCGGCGCCGGTGGCGCCACCGCGAATGCGGTCGCCTTCGGTGCCCACGCCTTGGTCGTAGTAGACGACTTGCTTGGTGTCGGCCTGGCAGCAGGGGGCAATGCCGCGTGCCAGGCGCAATACGTGCGTGGGGTTCTCGCTCTCGGCGCATTGCCAGGTGCCATCAGCGCAGATGACGATGCGTTTCATCCTGCTCCCTCCCTGCGTGCCTCTTACAAACGTAATCACGATGTTTCAGTCCCGCTACGCGAATTGACCGAAAACTGACCTGAGTCTTAGGAATTGACGTCATGGCTTACGCAGGTGTAGCAGAAGGCTTACGACGAAGGTGAGGATCCTTTCTTTCATCGGCACCGTGCATACATGAAGCAGGCACGAGGTTCAGCGCCGAGGTTGGGATGTACCACGTAGCGCTCGAGGCGGCCTTCACGATGAAAGCCGCACTTTTCCAGCAGGCGGGCAGAAGCCAGATTATCCACATCGCAGGTGGCCTGAACGCGATATGTCTCAGGTAGAGCCAGGCAGAGCTCGGTCAGTGTCGTGAGTGCCTCTGGCATGAGGCCGCGCTGCCAATAGCGGCGTGCCAGCACATAGCCCACATCGACAATATGTCCCCTTGGCCGGGCATCCAGCATGCCGATAGGTTCGTGCTCTGCATGCTGCAAGGTCATGACGTAGGGAAAGTGGGTGCGCGCTTGCCAGCCCTTTATGCAGGCATCGACGAATTGCTGCGTTTCGGCGAGTGCCTGGTGTGGGCGCCAGACCAGGTAGCGGGTAACTTCCGCATCGGTCGTGTACGCCTGATTCAGGAGCGGCGCATCGGTGGGGCGGGGTTCCCGCAGGACAAGCCGCTCCGTTTCGATACGTGAGGGAAGCATGGTGTGGCCTTGATTGCCGGGCGTCTCACTCATCATATGAGACATTCGAGCGAGGTGCGTTGGGCGCCTGTTCATCCAGCGATTGCCGGTACTTGATGCAGCCTTTGATGAACTCTGGCCACTCGGGTACCACGGGAACCGGGTCGGTCTTATCGGGCAGTAAGGCCCACAGTGCCGGATGGTGCCAGCACAGGTCGTGTCCGCTGCAGTCTCGGTGCTCGCGGATGCCCTGGCGGAGCCGTTTGGCTTCGTCGATCAGCTCCTCGCGGGTCATTCGTTCGAGATCTTCATCCATGGGAGACTCCGTATAGTTGCCGGTGGTTGTCACTCCAGCTCGGCGAGCCTGGCCCTTACCAGATCCTTCAGCAGCGCTTCGTCGACCTCCCAATCGACAGGTATCTGAAAGCAGTTCTTGAAGACGACGTAGCCATCCAGTCGTGGCTTGAACGCTTCGATGATATGCGGGCTCCACGCCGAGAAAGTGAGATGGTTCTTGTGGGCGTCGATGCCGGCGACGTACTGGCCATCGTGGTGAATGGTCGGCACGTTCCAGGCAATCTTCGCTTCCAGTTCGGGGAACTGGTCGAGTATGAAGTCGACGACAGCTTTAAGCGTACTGGCTTTCGTGGCGTCAAGAGAGGCCAGGTAGTCTTCTACCGAGCTGAACTTTGGGGAGGGCATGATATCCGGCTCCTCACGTGACGGCCTGGTGGCATCGGTTGGGTGCACGCTGCAGTATTGTTGAGCGGGCTGGGGTGCGCAATTTTGCGGCTCACTCGTTGGCAGCCCACCGCCTTGCCAGGGCGATGGGCTGCCGGATGGTGCCGTGGTTATGCGGCCGGCTGTGGAAGCTGGGCGATCACCTTGATTTCGAAGTCGAAGCCCGCCAGCCAGTTGACGCCGACGGCGGTCCAGTTGGGGTAGGGCGGCTCGCCGATTGCCTTGGTGCGAACCCTGTCGATCGCTTCCCACTGGGCAGCGGGATCGGTATGGAAGGTGGTGACGTCGACGACATCATCGAAGGTGCAGCCGGCGGCTGCGAGAACGGCCGAGAGGTTGTCGAAGGCGAGCTGGACCTGGCTTTCGAAATCCGGCTCGGGGGAGCCGTCCTCGCGGCTGCCGACCTGGCCTGAGACGAACAGGAAGTCGCCAGAGCGGATTGCCGCCGAGTAGCGGTTGATCTCATAAAGTGCCTGCCTTCCGGCAGGGAAGACTGCATCACGTTTGGCCATCGTTCTACTCCGGTTCTGAAATCGGTGGTTGGTGCTGCCAAGCCGGGCTTTCCTTAACCCGGTCGGCATTGATATACGGGCCGTATGTGAATTATGCTGGGCGCATACGCGGCGTATGTCAATACACATACGCTGCGTATGCGAAATTTTAAGAGTGAGCGTGAGGAGCAGGCGTGGCGACGAAACGTGCGCAGAAGATGGAGGAAACCCGGGCCAAGCTCATTCGGGCCGCCCGAGAGGCCTTCGCGAGCAAGGGCTATGCTGCGGCCTCGATGGATGAACTTACCGCCGAAGCCGGGCTGACCCGCGGGGCGCTCTATCACAACTTCGGCGGCAAGCAGGGCCTGATGCAGGCGGTGGTCGATCAGATCGACCAGGAGATGGTAGAGCGCATGCTGGTCGCTCAGGCTCGCGCGGCAAGCCGCTGGGAAGGGTTGCTCGAAGAGGGCGTGGCCTATATCGAGATGGCGCTGGAGCCGGAAGTCCAGCGCATCATGCTGCTGGATGGCCCGGCCGTGCTTGGCGATCCATCGCAATGGCCCAATCAGAACGCCTGCCTGCTACGTACCACGCAGACCATTCAGGCGTTGATCGATGAAGGCACGGTCAAGCCGGTGGATGCGGAAGCCGCCGCGCGCCTGATCAATGGCGCGGCACTCAACGCTGCCCTGTGGATCGCCGCCGCCGAGGAGCCGCGCGCCGTGCTGCCGAAAGCCGTGGAGGCGTTCCGGCAGCTCGCAACGGGTTTGCTGCAAACCGAGGGGTGAGGCCATAAGACGAGCCAGACAGGTCGATGCCTGGCTGGGGCGGTTCACTTACTCATGCTGCAAGACGTTGATGAGCTTGCCGAAGGGGTCGCGAACGTAGAACCGTCGCACGCCCCAGGGCTCGCTGACAGGGCCGTACTCGATGGGCACGCTCGCTTTCTCGAAGCGGGCCAGCGCCGCTTCGATATCGTCGACTTCGATGGAGAGATCGGGCACGTGAGTGCCGGAGCCGCCTTCGATGCCGAAGCTCACCTGCACCGTCATCTTGGCGTCCGCGCCGTAGGTGCGGAACCAGCCGTGGTCCATGAGCAGGTCGAGGCCCAGGATGTCGCCGTAAAATGCCGCTGCCTTGTCGAGCTCCTCTGTCGCCGTGTTGGCCATGATGCGTTTCACTTTCATGATCGCCTCGGGGTGGTTTGTTGTGTGTTGTGAGTGCTATGCATCCGGCTGCGAAAGGATTAAACATAGTCGCTTCGCCATCGTGCTGCCTGTTCTATCCTTTTCTTCGGCCCGTACTGTTCGGGCACCTTTCCACCCCCGAGGAGCTTTCTTGATGAGGAGCTTTCCATGAGCGGCACCCTCTATCGCCTTGCGGCCTTTACCGATGACCCGAGCGGCGGCAACCCCGCCGGGGTGTGGCTGGGCGATGCACTCCCCGAGCCGGCGGAGATGCAGCGTATCGCCGCTGAGGTGGGCTATTCCGAAACCGCCTTCATTGCCCCGGCCGAAGGGGAGCGGCGCACGGTGCGCTACTACAGTCCCGAGGCGGAGGTGAGCTTCTGCGGCCATGCCACGGTGGCCGGCGGCGTGCAGATGGGCCGGCTGAGCGGGGCGGGTAGCTACATGCTGGATACAGCAGTGGGTGAGGTGATGGTCACCGTCAACCGGGTGGAAGGAGAGTGGCAGGCCTCGCTAGTGTCGGTGACGCCGGAGTTCCGCCCTGCCGAGCCCGAGCTGGTCGAGGAGGTGCGCGAGCTGCTCGGTTGGCAGGCCGAGGAGCTCGATCTCGAGATACCCCCCGCGCGAGCCTACGCCGGCGCCTGGCACCTGGTGCTGGCATGCAAGGAGCGGGCACGCCTCGAGCGGCTCGAGTACGACTTCGAACGGCTCAAGGCGCTGATGCTGCGTGAGGGCCTGACCACGCTGCAACTGGTGTGGCGCGAGAGCGAGGAGCGTTTCCACGCTCGCGACCCGTTCCCGGTGGGCGGCGTGGTGGAAGACCCCGCCACCGGAGCGGCGGCCGCGGCGCTGGGCGGCTACCTGCGCGATGCCGGTCTGCTTCAGGTGCCCGCTCAGCTGATCATCATCCAGGGCGTGACGATGGGCCGCCCCAGCCGCCTGCAGGTGGACATTCCCCTGTCAGGCGGCATCGTGGTGACCGGGCAGGCGGTGAGCCTGGAAGGCTGAGCCGGGCCCGATCATTAACGGTCGCTTACGGCCTGAGTACCCAGTAGTCGTTCTGGATGTCGTGGGGCAGTTGATAGACCTCGATGCCGCCGAAGCCGGCTTTGCCGAAATACTCCCGCGCCTTTTCGCGGCCCCACATGGTTCCCAGCCCCTCGCCGCCCTGGGCGAGGGAGACACTCATGCAGTGCATGATCGACAGGGTATAGAGCAGCGTGCCCATTGGGTGGTCGCGGTCGCCGTGGTGGTGGCTCGATGAGTGGATGTCCTGGGCCAGGTAGACGCCACCCTGGCGCAGGGTGCGACGAACACCCTTGAGCAGGTTCAGCGGGTGAGCCTGGTCGTGAATGGCATCGAAGGTCGTGACCAGGTCGTAACGCTGGGCCGGCGCCGTGAGATCGAAATCGCTGAGGTCGCGCTCCTCAAAGCGCAGGTTGCCGAGCCCCCGCCGTGCGGCACGCTCTGTCGCCCAGCCGATGGCCTCCCGGGAGAGGTCATAGCCGGTAAAACGGCTGGCGGGGAAGCGTTCGGCGAGTTTCATCAGCGCCAGGCCGCGACCGCAGCCGAGATCGAGCACGTCGATGCCTTGCTCCAGCCTAGCCGGGAGTTCCGGCGCCAGGGGAAGAATGGCGTCGAACAGCACGGTCAGCACGGTCTGGCCGCTGTCCTCGGCCATGACTTCGTGGAAGCGGGCATAGCGGGTGTAGGGCACGCCGCCGCCGTGATGGAAGCATTCCAGCACGTCGTCCTCCACCTGGCCCATCAAGGGCAGGTACTGGGCGAATACGGCGAGATTGGCTTCGCCACTGTCGGTCAGCAGCGCGGCGTGCTCGGGCGGCAGGCGATAGGCCATGGTCTGCGGGTCGTGCTCGACCAGGGCAGCGACCGTGGCGCCGCCCAGCCACTCGCGTACGTAGCGCTCATTGAGCTTGGTCTTGGCGGCAAGCTCGCGACTGGTGACCGGCTCGCCGTCGGCCAGATGGGCGAGCAGGCCGCTGCGATGGGCCAGCGAGATCAGCTGTAGCATGGCGGCTTCGTTGAGCGCGGTGACGAAGCGGCTCTCGAAGCCGGCGACGCGGGAGGCGTCGATAGCGGCGGAAGCTTGGGCTTGGGCTTGGGCTGTCATGGGGTGTCTCCTGAGTTGTTGTTAGTGATTCGTTAGGGCTTCGTTGGTGCTGCGGAGATTCCATTGTGGCGTTCACGGTTGGGTTACACTGAAGTCCCTACGGACAAAAACCGGCGGTTTCCGCCATGTCGACGCACAAACCCACCATCGCGCTGCTGGCGATCCCCGAAGTGGCGGCTTCCACCCTCTACGGCGTTTTCGATGTCTTTGCTTCGGCGGGACGTGACTGGCCCGCTCTGATCGAGGGCAAGGCCGGTGAGTCGCTGTTCGTGCCGCAGGTGGTCGCACGCACCGGCAAGCGTGAATTGACCATCGCCAATGGCGTGCGCATCGTTCCCGACGCCGGCCTGGACTGGGTACCCGACGTGGTGTGTATCCCCGAGATCATGCTGCCGCCTGAAGCGGTGCTCGAAGGTCGCTATGTCGAGGAGGTCGCGTGGCTCAAGCGCTGCCACGCAAATGGCACCATCCTGGCGACCGCTTGCTCGGGCGCCCTGCTGCTGGCGGAGTCGGGGCTGCTGCGGGGCGAGGACGCCACCACGCACTGGGCCTACTGCGACGTGCTGGGTAGCTATCCGGGCGTGCGGGTGCATCCACATCGCGCCCTGGTGATCGGCGGCACCGGCAGCCGCCTGGTCATGGCAGGGGGCGGTACCTCCTGGAGCGACCTGGCGCTCTATCTCGTCGCCCGCCTGGCGAGCGTCGATGAGGCGATGCACCTCGCCAAGCTGTTCCTGATCGATTGGCATGCCGCTGGCCAGCTTCCCTTTGCCATGCTCGCCCGCACCCGCCAGGCCGAGGATGCCGTTATCGCCCGCTGTCAGACCTGGGTGGCCGAACACTACGACGAGCCCTCGCCGGTGGCCTCGTTGATCGAGGTTTCCGGGCTGAGCGAGCGCAGCTTTCACCGCCGTTTCAGGAAGGCCACCGGCCTGACGCCGATGGAATACGTGCACACCCTGCGCCTGGAAGAGGCCAAGCAGATGCTGGAGACCGAGACCACGCCCGTGGATGCCATCGCCGAGGCGGTGGGCTACGAGGATGGCGCCTTCTTCGGTCGGCTGTTTCGGCGCAAGGTGGGGCTGACGCCGGCCCAGTACCGGCGTCGCTTTGGCGGGCTGCGCAAGGCGCTGTCGGGGTGATGGGGAACGGTAAGTCGCTCAACTGGGCCGCTCAGCTGGGCTGATAACTTCCCACATCGGCGGCAAAGCTGATCGCCAGCCGGTTCCAGGCGTTGATGGTACAGACCGCCAGAGTGAGGTCGGCCATTCCCTTCTCCGAGAAGTGCTCGCGGGTGGCCTCGTACAGGGCCGTGTCGATGCCGTTTCCGGCGATCAGGGTATTGGCCTCGGCCCAGGCCAGGGCGGCGCGCTCGCGCGGCGTGTAGAAGGGCGTTTCGCGCCAGGCGCTCAGAGCATACAGCCGCTGCTCGGTTTCACCGGCCTTGCGCGCGTCCTTGGTGTGCATGTCGATGCAGTAGGCGCAGCCGTTGATCTGCGAGACGCGGGTGTAGACGAGCGTCAGCAGACCTTCGCCAAGCTCACCCACTTTCGCTGCCTGGTGAACCTGGTTCTGCAGGTCGAGCATGGCCTTGAGGCCGGCGGGGCTGGCAGAGAAGTAGTTCATGCGCATGAGTGGGGCTCCGAGAGAGTTGGAAGCCCCACCCTAGCGCGGCGGTTATCGCCTCGATTGTAGATTTTCGACCTCAGTGCAGCTTCATGCGCGGTCGGATGAAGCGGTTGAGCCCGTCCGAGAGCAGGATCAGCGCCGTCTTGACCGTGCCGTGGATGGCGCGTTGGTGCATGCGATAGAGCGAGGCGTAGAAGAACTTGGCCAGGCGCCCCTCGATGAACAGGCTGCGTGCCGAGGCACCGCGCATCAGGCTGCCGATGGCCTCGAAGTGGGCCAGCGAGATCAGCGAGCCGCGGTCGCGGTAGCGGAACGGCTTCAGCGTGCCGTTCTCGAGCCGGGCGAGCAGGTTCTTGTAGAGTCGCTGGGCCTGCTGGTGGGCGGCCTGGGCCCGGGGCGGTACCACGCTGCCGTCCGGCTGGGGGCAGCTGGCGCAGTCGCCGAGCACGAAGATGTTCGAGTCGTCGACGCTCTGCAGGGTCGGCTCCACCTGAATACGCTGGTTGCGGTCCAGGGTCAGGTCCAGTTCACACAGTACGTTGGGTGCCTTGATGCCGGCGGCCCACACGTTGAGGTCCGTTTCGATGCGCTCTTCGTCGGCGGTGACGATGGCGTTCCCTTCCACGCAGACGACCCGGGTGCCGGTATGTACCTTTACGCCGAGGCGCTCCAGCTCGGTGCGCACGGCGCTGCGAATGCGTTCTGGCAGGGCCGGCAGCACGTCGGGTGCCGCTTCGATCAGGTGGACTTCCAGATGGCGGCTGTCCATCTCGGTGAAGCCGTAGCTGTGCAGCATGCGCGAGGCGTCGTAGAGCTCCGCTGCCAGCTCCACGCCGGTGGCGCCGGCGCCGACGATGCCCACCGTGAGGTGCGGATGCTCTCGCCGCTCGGGGTCGCTGTAACGCAGGAAGGTGTTGAGCATGTCCCGGCGGAAGGCCTCGGCCTGAGCCGGGCTGTCGAGAAAGTGGCAATGATCGGCGACGCCGGGGGTGCCGAAGTCGTTGCTCACGCTGCCCAGCGCCAGCACCAGCAGGTCGTAGTCGAGGCTGCGTGCCGGCAACACTTCCTCGCCGTGTTCGTCGAGCACCGGGGCCAGGCGGAGCTGGCGGGCGTCGCGGTCGAGCCCTTCGAGGATGCCGCGCTGGAAGCGATAGCCGTTGAGCTGGGCATGGCTCTGATAGGAGATTTCGTCGATGCTGGAATCGAGCGCACCGGTGGCGACCTCGTGCAGCAGCGGCTTCCAGATATGGGTGGGGTTGCGGTCGATCAGCGTGATCTCCGCCTTGCCGCGCCGTCCCAGGCGGCGGCCGAGACGGGTGACCAGCTCCAGCCCGCCGGCGCCACCGCCGACCACCAGGATTCGTCTTCCTTCCATGTGAGGCTCCGTTAAGATGAATGTGTAATTGAGAAATGGGTGCTTCTACTGTACCGCCGGATTTTGAGAATCGTTGTACTTTTTTCTATGCACTGAAGGGCCCCCAACATGAGCGATGCTTTCCAGCTGCACCCGCCAGGTGCCACCGGCCTCGTGCTGCGGCGCTTCACGCCCAGTGCCGCGCTGCGTCCCTACGTGCAGTGCTATTGGCAGGCTCAGGGGCAGTCACAGGGGCAAGGGGGTAGCGAGCCGGCAGGCAGAGAACCGGAAGGCAAGGAGCTGCTACATCCGGATGGCGCCGCGGGGCTGCTGTTCAACTTCGGCGGCGCGCTGGAGCGCGACGGCGAGCGGCTGCGCGGTACCTGCTGGATAGACGGGCCCAAGCGGCGCACGGCGCGCCTGACGGTGGGGAGCCAGCTCGATCTGCTGGGCGTGCGCTTTCTGCCGGGCATGGCGTTTCCGTTCCTTGGCGAACCCCTGGCGGCCTTGGCCAGCAGTGAGCTGACACCCGGCGAGGCCCTGTACCGGCTCGAGCTCGAAGCGCTGCACGAGCGACTGCTTGAGACACCCGAGCTGGCGGGGCGCCTTGCGCTGCTGGAAAGCTACTTGCTCGAGCGGCTGCGGCGGCACGCCACACCGCAGGTGTCGCCGCTGATGGCATCCCTCGACTGGCTCGAGCGCCACCAAGGCCAGGCCAACATCGCCACGCTGGTCGCTGAGCTGCCGTTCGGTCAGCGCCGCCTGGAGCGTCTGTTTCAGCGCCATGTGGGGCTCTCGCCCAAGCGCTATGCCCGGCTGCTGCGCGTCGCCCGTAGCCGCGAGCTGATCAAGCAGGGCGGGGCGACGATCTCACTGACCGATACCGCCTTCGCCGCCGGCTACTTCGACCAGGCCCACTTCATCCATGACTTCAAGGCCGTGACCGGCTTTACGCCGGGAGGCTATCGCGACCATGTGCGGCGGCGCTATGGGCCGGTGCAATCCAGCGCCGTTTAGGTGCCATTCCGCTGTGGCTCTTGACTGAATCTCGCAGTTGACTTGCTTGCCTAAAGCAACTAATTATTTGCTTTAGACAAGCAAAGAGAGAGTCTCCCATGAGCGCAGAACAAGACCTAAACGAGCGGGCCGGGACCGTACGCAGCTTCAACCGTTTCTACACGCGGCAGATTGGAGTCTTGCACGAACACCTTCTGGAGAGTCAGTTCTCGCTGACGGAAGTCCGCATCCTGTACGAGCTGGCGCATCGGCCGATGCTCACCAGCGCCGATATCTGCCGCGAGCTTGGCCTCAACGCAGGCTATGTGAGCCGGGTGCTGAAGGGCTTCGAAAAGCAGGGGCTCATTACCAAGACTCCCTCGCCCACCGACAGACGGGCGGCGCAACTGCAGCTGACGGATCAGGGGCTGGCGACATTCCGGCCGCTGGACGAGGCTTCGCAACGCGAGGTCGTCGGCATGCTGAAGCAGCTCACGGAGCCGGAGCAGCATCAGTTGATCGAAGCGATGAACCGGATCAGGCGGCTGCTCGGAGAAGCCGGCTCGAGTTATCTGCTGCGCGACCCACAGCCTGGCGACATGGGCTGGATCGTACACCGGCAGGCGGTGCTCTACGCGCAGGAGTACGGCTGGAACGAGGAGTACGAAGCGTTGATCGCGGAGATCGTTGCCAAGTACCTGCGCAATTTCGATCCGCGCTGGGAGCGGTGCTGGATCGCCGAAAAGGATGGGGTCGTCGTTGGGTCGGTGTTCGTCGTCCGGGAAGACGACGCGACCGCAAAGCTGCGGCTGCTCTACGTCGACCCCTCTGCCCGTGGGCATGGCATCGGCAGCCGCTTGGTGGATGAGTGCCTCAGGTTCGCCCGCCAGGTCGGCTACCGGAAGATGATGCTGTGGACCAACAGCGTACTGACCGATGCGCGCCGGCTCTATGAAAAAGCAGGATTCGAACTGGTGGAGGAGGAGCCCCATTACAGCTTCGGCAAGGATCTGGTAGGCCAGGTTTGGAGTCGTGAACTCTAGTCAGAATAACAACGACGAACGCGAGGTAGATATGAGCGACACCCGTGTGCTTTCCCAACGTGCCATTACGGCTGCCGAAGCGATCTTGCAGAAATATGGAGTGGATGGCGAGAAGACTGGATCCGGTTTCGTAGCCGGTGTACTCGAAACTCTGGCAGCCAATGAGTTAATGACTTTCGGGTTTTCAGATCCGCTGCAGACCGGGCCGCAGCCAGGTGACATGGAAAAGGCCTGCACGGTCATTCGTCTGCTCGCCGAGCGCTCAGGAACGCTGGCCACCATCTACATGGTGGCTGGCTTGCTCGGGCCGCTATGTCTTTCCTATGCCGGAACGGTTGCGCAAAAAAAAGCTTTGCTGCCGCGTGTTGCCGCAGGCGAGTTGCAGCTCGCTTTTGCGCTGACCGAGCCGGGAGCAGGATCGGATGCGGCCGGCATCAAGACTCAGGCCACACGATGGGACGATCACTATGTGGTGCGCGGAGAGAAAATCTATATCACCGGGGCGGCGACCGCCGACCTGATTCTGACGGTTGCCCGAACCACCGAGGGTGGCGCCAAATCCTACGGTATCCTGCTTGTGCCTGGGAGCGCGGAGGGACTGAGCGTAGAGCCGTTGAGCAAGCTCTCGGGTAATTCCTATCCCTCGTGTCGTGTCGTGTTTGAGGAAGTCCTCGTGGCGGAAAGCGGAGTGCTCGGCGGGGAGGCTGGGGTAACCTCGGCATGGCCTCAGCTGCGCAAGACGGGAACCCTCGAGCGCTTGATCGTCGCTGCCATGGCATGCGGGTTTGCCGATGCGGCGTCGAATCGTGCCCTGCAATTCGTTCAGGAGCGTCATCAGTTCGGCCGACCGTTGCGCGATTTTCAGGCCATTCAACATACCGTCGTCGAAATGTGCACCCTCGCCAGCGGCATGCGGCTCTTTCTTGAGGATGCCATTCGTCAGCACGCAGAGTGTCAGGACGCAACGCAGGCCATCTCCATGGCCAAGTATTTTTGCTCCGATCAGCTGCAAAAAGTCGTCGAGATGGCGGCGCGGGTCATGGGCGGGCGCGCCTATTTCGACTTCGAGCCCGTATCGCGACTTTATCGCGAAGCCCCGTTCTGCCTCTACGCGGGAGGCACCATCGAGGTTCAGAAAATGCTCATAGCCCGGTCGCTGGGCATCTAGCTTGGCTGCCCGGCGCGGGAATGCTTTGGCCCGGCACGGACGCGCTTTGGCGATGGCCGAATGCCGAACAGCAGGGCGTAGAGCACCGGCACCGCGACCAGGGTAAGCAGCGTGGCGAAGGCTAGCCCGCCCATGATCGTCGCCGCCATGCTGGCGAAGAAGGCGTCGCCGAGCAGGGGCAGCATGCCGAGGATGGTGGTGCCGGCAGCCAGTACCACCGGCCGCAGGCGGCTGACGCTGGCTTCCACCACGGCCGGGCCGCCGGGCTTGCCCTCGCGGATCTGGGCGTCGATCTCGTCGAGCAGCACGATACCGTTCTTCATCAGCATGCCGGAGAGGCTGAGCAGCCCGAGCAGCGCCGTGAAGGTGAACGGCATGCCGCTGGCCAGAAGCCCGATCACTACGCCGCAGATCGACATGGGTACCACCAGCCACAGGATCAGCGGCTGGCGCCATTTGCCGAACAACAGCACGCTGATCACCAACATGGCGAGAAAACCCAACGGTAGCTGGGCGCGCAGTGAGGCCCGCGAGCGGCCGGAGGCCTCGTACTCGCCGCCCCACTCCAGGCGATAACCGAGGGGCAGGGGAAGCGCTTCGATGGGTCCGCGAATGCTTGAAAGTCCCTCGCTGGCGGTAACGCCACTCACCGTACCGGCCTGAACCGTCAAGGTGCGCATCCGGTCGCGGCGGCGGATGACACTCTCCTCACTGGTGGTGTCGAAACGCTCGATGATCTGCCGTAGCGGGATAGGTACGTTGCCATTGTTGCTTTCCAGCTGCCTCTCGTGCAGGCGTGTCACGTCCAGGCGCTCGTGCTGGGGTGGGCGCAGCACGATGGGAA
This sequence comes from Halomonas sp. MCCC 1A11062, assembly GCF_021404355.1. Classification (NCBI taxonomy): domain Bacteria; kingdom Pseudomonadati; phylum Pseudomonadota; class Gammaproteobacteria; order Oceanospirillales; family Halomonadaceae; genus Halomonas; species Halomonas sp. MCCC 1A11062. The sequence continues at coordinate 13,093 of NZ_JABFTW010000024.1, read as the reverse complement.
GCAGGCGATCGTTTTCTCGATAGAGGGCGGCCTGAATACCGGTGGTGGCGAACTGCAGCGCGCGCATGGCCGCGTCGCGCTGAACGCCCGCCATGCGAGCGCGCTCCTCGTCGAATACCGGCTCGAGCACCAGTTCGCGCTGGCGCCAGTCGTCGATGATGTCGGTCAACAGAGCGTCGCGTTCCATGATCGCCTTGGCCTGGTCGCCCAGGTAGCGCAGCATGACCGGATCGGGCCCTGAGAAGCGTGCTTCGATACTGACGACGTTGGGCCCGAACATGAGGCGCTCGATCCTGGCCTGCGCATCGGGGTGATGTGCGTCTAGCCGCTGCCGCAGCCGAGCTGCCAGCGGTTCTATCTGGTCGCGTTCGGCCGTGCGGATCATGAACAGACCGTAGCTGGAGCTGGGCCGTTCCGGTGTATAGGTGAGCACGAAGCGACTGGCGCCGCGCCCCACGAACTGCGTTACCGAGAGCACTTCCGGCTGCGCGCGAAGAAATTCGTCGAGACCCTGCATGTGACGGTCCGTCGCGCGAATGTCGGTACCTTGGGGCAGCTGGTAGTGCAGGAAGAAGATGGGCGTATTCGAGGCAGGGAAGAAGGCCTGCTTGACGAAACCGAAGGCGAAGATGCAGCCGGCGGTGAACAGAATGAGGCTCAGCAGCGTAAGCAGGCGCCAGCGCAGCACGCCCTCGAGCAGCCGACGATAGCCTCGATAGAGCCTGCCCGTATAAGGCGTCTTGGCCTCGTGTGCCGTTCTCAGCAGATAGTGCCCCAGTAGAGGCGTGACGGTGATGGCCAGTACCCAGCTCAGCAGCAGCGAAACGGCGATCACCGCGAACAGGGAGAAGAGCAGGTCGCCGGTGGTGTCGGGCGAGAGGCCGATGCCGGCGAAGGCCATGATGCCGATGACCGTGGCGCCGAGCAGTGGTATCTGGGTGCGTTTGGCGGCGGTGCTGGCGGCGTCGCGGGCATTGGCTCCTCGCTGCATGCCGATCAGCATGCCTTCGGTCACCACGATGGCGTTGTCGACCAGCATGCCCATGGCGATGATCAGTGCGCCCAGCGAGATGCGCTCCATCTCGAGGCCGAGCACGCGCATGAACAGCAGCGTACCGAGCACCGTCAGCAGCAGAGTGGCACCGACCACCAGGCCGGCCCGCCAGCCCATGAACAGACACAGCACACCGATGACGATCGCCACGGCCAACGCCAGGCTGATGAGAAAGCTGCCGATGGCATCGTCGACCACCCGGTGCTGCTCGTAGAGCGGATGGAGCTCGACGCCTAGCGGTATTCGCTCCTGTAGCTCGTGCAGCCGGGCCTCCACTGCCTGCCCAACCTCGACGATGTTGACGTCGGCCACTCCGGCCACGGCAAGCGTGAAGGCGGGCATCCCATTGAAGCGAATCAGATGATCGGGCATCTCCGTTGCGCTGCGCCGGATCGTGGCGATATCGCCCAGGCGGATCTGCTCAGTAGTGCCGGGGCGACCGATGCGCAGCTCCTCCAGGTGAGCGGGGCTCGCCAACTGTTGGGAGAAGGCGATGCGCAGGCGGCGCTCATCCAGGGTGATGGCACCGCTCTCGGCAATGGCGCTGGCGGCACGCAGGGTTTCGATCACCTGCTCCAGCGGTACGCCGAGGCTGGCCAGGCGCTCGCTGTCGAGATCCACGTACAAGGCCTCGCTGCGCTCGCCGGCGGTAGTGACCTTGGCGACGCCGCTCACCGTCAGCAGCTCCCGGCGCAGGAACCTCGCCAGGTCGCGAATTTCCGCATCGCTCAGTTCCGGCGCGGTGATTGCGTAGTAGATACCGTAGACGTCGCCGAAGTCGTCGTTGACCAGGGAAGGGCCGGCGCCCGGGGGCAGGCTGGCCTGGGCATCGCCGATCTTGCGGCGCAGCTCGTCCCAGAGTTGCGGCATGTTGCGGCTGGGATAGGCGCGCTTGATTTCGACCTCGACCTCGGAGATGCCGGGGCGTGAGCGCGAGCGCACGTAGTCGACGGCCGGCAGTTGCTGGACGGCCGATTCCAGCCTCTCGGTGACTTCCTGCTCGACCTGTTCGGCATTCGCGCCGGGGTAGGGCGTGGTGATGATGGCGGTCTTGAGGGTGAACGAGGGATCTTCCAGCCGTCCCAGGGTCAGCATTGCCCACAGGCCGCCCAACAGGCAGGCCAGAATGATCAGCCAGGTCTGGACGGGGCGGTCGATGGCGGTGCGGGCGATGTCCATGAACGTGTCCTAGTCGAGGCGCGCTTGGGGCCTGACCCGCATGCCGTCGCGCAGCAGGTGGGTAGCGGAAGTGACGATCGGCTCGCCTTCCGCCAGGCCGTCGAGCACCGTCACACGGTCAGGTAGTGCAGCGCCGAGGGTGACGGGGCGCGGCGTTACCGTTTGCGACTCGGGATCGAACCTCCAGATGCGCATCTCGCCGTCGTTGCCGGGGTCCAGCGCTGAAATCGGCACCGTGACACCGGATGGCTCGGAGTCGAGCCGAGTGACGACGAGGCTCGCGGTCATGCCGGGCAACAGCTCGAGCGAGTCTGGACGAGGCAGGGCTACGCTGACCGGATAGCTTTGTCCTACCGGGTCGGCCTGGGGGCGGTGCTCCCGATAGCGGACCGGGAAGCGCCGTTCTGGAGCAGCCTCGAAGATGGCCTCCATTCGGTACGTATCGGGATGCTCGAGGAGGGCGCTGAGCCGCTCGGGCACATGAAAGCGCAGGCGAAGCTCGCTCATGTCCTGCACCCGCAATATCGGCGTGTTCGCGGCTACGGTGGCGAAGGGTTCGGCCAGCCTGTGGGTCACCAGAGTGTCGAAGGGGGCTTCGAGACGGGCGTAGGCGAGCTGTCGGCGAGCCTGCTCGAGCGCCACGGTCTGGGTATGAAATTCGGCCTCTGCCTGCTCGAAACTCGCCGTCGAGGCGGCGTTCTGGGTATGCAGCCGGCGCAGGCGCTCGTACTCCCGCCGGGCCTGCTCATGCCGCGTCTCCACCTGGCGCAGCGCCAGTTCGAAGTCGGTGGTATCAAGCATCGCCAAGGTTTCGCCGCGTGGTACGAAGGCGCCTTCACGTGGGCCCTGCGCGAGGAGTTGGCCGCCCACCTGGAAGGCCAGATCGACAGTGCTGGCGGCTTCCAGGCGAGCAACGAAGCGGTGGCTCGGGGCCGGGAGCGACATGGCGTTTTCCACCCGCACCGGGCGTATCACCTCCTCGCTATCGGTGCTGGCGCCGCCTTCGGCGCAGGCGGTAAGCCCCAGCGCGACCGACAGGAAGAGCAGAATACGCGGCCATCTGGACAGTGTGCGTGCGAGTGGAAACGCCATCGGGAGCATTTTGTTAACGCCGTTAATAGATCTGGTTTGAATGTATTGTTAACGCTGTTAATATGTCAAGCGACAAATGACACGAAGCGAGAATCCGCGTGACGGAAAACGACAGTACGCCGAAGCGTAGGCGGCGAAAGAAGGAGAAGCTGAACGTACGGCAGATCGCCGAGGCGGCGCTGTTGCTGGTGAACCGGGATGGCCTGGATGGACTGACGATGCGAGCCTTGGCCGATGCCATGGACGTGCAGGCGCCGGTGATCTACCGCCACGTGGCCGACAAGCGGCAATTGCTCGATGAAATGGCCGATGCCATCGTGGCTGCCGTTCCGCTGGGCGGGCTCGATGACGAGGATGCCTATGTCAATCTCGCCGAGTTCGTCCGGCGCCTGCGGCGTACCTTGCTGAGGTATCGTGACGGTGCGCGTATCGTGGGTGGCAGCTACTCCGCCAAGCACAGCACCTTGCGCGGCGCCGAAACGCTGATGGAATTGCTGGTGAAAGCCGGCCTCGACCGCGATCGAGCGCTCTGGGCGATGACCACGCTGCTCTCTTTCATTCTCGGCGAAACGCTGGAGCAGCAGGGGCTGCCCGACGAACCCGGCGAGGCCACGGCGACCATTACCGCTTCCCTCGGCGAGGTGCTGGCAAGTCCTGACTTTCGCCATCTCGATACGGAACTGATGGGGCGACGCTTCTTCGATTTCGACGGTCGCTTCGAATTCGGCCTATCCCTGATGCTGGCAGGAGTGCGTGAGCAGGCCGCCGGCACGGGGCGTGAGAGAACCGATCGCACTTGACGCCTCGACCATCGAGGTATAGGTTTCCCCCATGACCAAAGCGAAATCCGAAGCGGCCGCCGGCCGCCGGATCCCCGACTACAGCGACCCTTCCTACTGGCGCGGCACGATCAAGATGTCGCTGTCGAAGTTCTTCGTGCTCAGCGTGCTGCACCGCAAGCCGATGCATGGCTACGAGGTTGTGCAGGCGGTGGAGAAGAGCACCAACGGCTGCTGCAGTCCTTCGGAGGGTACGGTCTATCCGGTGCTCAACGAGTTCGAAGCGGGGGGGTATCTCTGCTCGACGAACGAGGTGGTGCAGGGGCGCTCGCGTAAGGTCTACGCACTGACGGAAAAGGGGCGAGATGCCTTTCAGGTGGCGGTGGACGCCTGGCTCGAGGCCACGGACTGCATCGTCGAGAGCCGCCGTATGGCCGCTGGGGCAGTGAAACGGGAGGAGCGGGAAGGATGAGCGCGGCGCGTTTTTTCAGGTCTAGATACCTCGATGATCGAGGTAGTCGATGAGCTCGCGCACCGGGGTGATCGTCGCCCTGGGCGTTTCCCAGACGCTTGCCTGGGGCTCGACCTACTATTTGCCGGCCATCCTGGCCGTGCCCATGGCGCAAGACCTCGGCCTTACCACGGGTACGGTATTCGCGGCGTTCTCCTCGGCGCTGGTGGTCTCGGCGGTGCTGGGCCCGGCGGTGGGGCGGCGAATCGACCGCTTTGGCGGGCGCGACGTACTGGCGGTTTCCAGCCTGGTATTCGCCCTGGGTCTGGTACTGCTGGGTCTGGCGGATGGGCCCGTGCTGCTATGGGCAGGTTGGCTGGTGATCGGTGTCGGCATGGGCATGGGACTGTACGAATCGGCCTTCTCGACCCTGGCCGGGCTCTATGGCCGCGAGGCGCGCGGCGCCATTACCGGTATTACGCTACTGGCGGGCTTTGCCAGCACGGTGTGCTGGCCGATCACCGGCTGGCTCAACGCCGAATTCGGCTGGCAGAACGCCTGCTTTACCTGGGCGGCGGTACACCTGCTGCTGGGTCTGCCGCTTAACCGGCTGCTGATTCCGTTCGGTATCCAGCCACCCGCGCCTCATGCCGAGACGGATGTCGCCGAGGTGAATTCGACCTGGCTGCCCATGGCGCTGCTGGCTTTCGTCTTTGCCGTGACCTGGTTCGTCAGCACGGCCATGGCAGCGCACCTGCCGTGGCTGCTGCAGATCGCCGGCCTCTCGCCCGCCGCTGCCATTGCCGCCGCGGCGCTGGTGGGGCCGGCCCAGGTGGCGGCGCGAATGCTCGAGTTCTCGCTGCTGCAGCGCTTTCATCCCTTGCTCTCGGCCAAGTTGGCGGTGGTGGCGCATCCCATTGGCGCGCTTGGCGTGATGACGCTGGGGGCACCGCTGGCCACGCTGTTCGTGCTGCTGCACGGCGCCGGCAACGGCATTCTCACCATCGCCAAGGGCACGTTGCCGCTGGCCATTTTCGGCCCCCACGGCTATGGCCTGCGCCAGGGCGTGCTGATGGTACCGGCACGCTTCGGCCAGGCGCTGGCACCGCTGGCCTTCGCCCTGTTGATCGAGCGCTTCGGCACCCAGGCGCTGCTGTTCTCCTCAGCCCTGGGGCTTGCCGCCCTGGTGGCGCTGCTCGTCCTGCAAACCCACGCCATGAAGGAGGCGACATGAGGCTTCGCACGCTCAACGACCCCGACTATCTTCCAGCCCTCGACGAGCGCTTCGCTCTCTGCCAACCCGGCCAGGGCCTGCCCGATCCGCTGGGCCATCCGCCGCGCATCCTGCTGCTCTACGGCTCGCTGCGCGAACGCTCCTATTCGCGCCTGGCGGTAGAGGAGGCCGCGCGGCTGCTGCGCTATTTCGGCGCCGAGACGCGGATCTTCGATCCGTCCGATCTGCCGCTGCCGGACCAGGTGCCGGGCGACGATCACCCGGCGGTGCGGGAGCTGCGCGAGCTGGCGCTGTGGTCCGAGGGCCAGGTGTGGTGCAGCCCCGAGCGCCACGGCCAGATCACTGGCGTGATGAAGACCCAGATTGACCATCTGCCGCTGAGCATGGGGGCGGTGCGGCCCACCCAGGGGCGCACCCTGGCGGTGATGCAGGTCAGCGGCGGCTCGCAGTCGTTCAATGCGGTGAACACGCTGCGGCTGCTGGGGCGCTGGATGCGCATGTTCACCATCCCCAACCAGTCCAGCGTGCCCAAGGCGTACCAGGAGTTCGACGAGGCCGGGCGCATGCGACCCTCGCCGCTCTACGACCGCATCGCCGACGTGATGGAGGAGCTGGTGCGCTTCACCCTGCTGCTGCGACCCCACAATGAGACGCTGGTGGACCGCTACTCGGAGCGCCGCGAAGCGGCCGGTGCCAAAGCCGATCCTGTGACCGACAAGGCGGTGATCAGCCAGGCCTCATAGCGGTGAAACGCAGAACGGGGCGCCAAGCGCCCCGGTGTTCGGCCATTGTCTTTTCTCAGGCCGGCTGCAGTTGGCGCTTGGCCGTAACTTCGCTGTGTAGTTGCTCGACCAGCCGGTCGATGCGCTCCAGGGCGCTTTGGGTCGAGGCGGCCAGCGCCTCGCCGCCTTCCTCCTGATGCTCGATGGCGATGCTGTGAAAGCCGCCGATGCCGATGAACTGCAGGGCGGTGCGTGCGCCCGGCTCAAAATGATTGAAAGCTGCCAAGGGGCCTTGCGGATCGAAGCCGAACCCACCCCGCGACGAGAGCAGCACCGCATGGCGGGGGCGGTCGGACAGCAGTGGCACGTAGTGCTCCAGCGGAACGTAGGGGTGAGCACCGTACTGCATGTCGAAATCGACCGTACGACCGATGCGGACGATGTTGTCGATCCAGGCCTTGAACGCTGCCGGGGGGCCGAAGTTGTACAGGGGAGCTCCAAGCACCAGGATGTCGGCCCGTATAACCTCATCCACCAAGGCATCGCTCTCGGCAAGCACGGCTTTCATTGCCTCTGTCTTTTGCTCAGCCGGCGTGAATTCCGCCTCGATCCACTCGACGCTGGTCAATGGAGGCGGGTTGGCGCCGATATCCCGATAGACGACCTCGGCATCCGGCTCCAGAGCCCGCCAGCGGGAAACGAAGTGGTGGCTCAGCCGGCGGGTATGTGAGCCGTGATCGTGGGTGCCGGCACGGCCGGGGCGTGGGCTGGCATCGAGATGGAGTAGACGTGTCATGGGATTTCTCCTTTAATTGGACATAGGTCCTTTTGGGTGAATCTGTTTCAGGCGTGTTTGATAGCTTGTGCCAAGCATTGATTGGCAACAAACGACGATTCTTTTTTGATATCGGAAAATTAAACTCATCCATGATGCCGCGACGACTCCCTTCGCTCTCCGCCCTGCGCGCCTTCGAGGCGGCGGCGCGCCACCTCAGCGCCAAGCGCGCTGCCGAGGAGCTGTCGGTCACGCCGACGGCGATCAGCCATCAGATCCGCCAGCTCGAAGAGAGTCTGGGCGTTGCCCTGTTCGTGCGGCGGCCGCGGCAACTGGTGCTGACGACTCAGGGCCAGGCGCTGCTCACCGTGCTGAGCGACTCCTTCGACGCCATCGACGAGACGGTGACCAAGCTGCGCCGTCCGCCGACGCGGCAGGCGGTAACGCTCTCCACCACTCCGGCCGTGGCAGCACGCTGGCTACTGCCCTGGGTCTGCCTGCTGCGCGATGCCCACCCGCAGATCGACCTGAGCATTCAGGTTTCCCACCAAGCGGTTGCCCTGGATGGTGTCGTCGCTGATATGGCGATTCGCTATGGCGAGGGCCCCTGGCCCGGGCTGGTCGCGGAGAAGCTGTTCGACAATGTTTTCGTCCCCGTTTGCAGCCCCATGCTGAAGCTGCGTGAACCGGCCGAACTGGTGCGCCATACGCTGCTGCACTTCTCTTCGCCCGCGCCGTTGGACTGGGCGGCCTGGCAGCGCCAGGTCCAGGTACCGGGGCTCGACGTCAGCGCCGGACTGATGTTCTCCGACGAAACCCATGGCATCGCCGCCGCGTTAGATGGCCAGGGCATAGCCCTGATGAGCCGGTATCTGATCGAGGAGGAGCTGCGCCAAGGGCGCCTGGTACAGCCATTCGGCCCCGAGGTTAAGGCCGCTCCCTTCCAGCTCGTCTACCCGCCTGAGCGGCTCGATGAGCCGGCCATTGCTGCCGTGCGCGAGTGGATCATGGGGTTGCTGGATCCCCAAGCCAGAGAGAGCGGCTGTCGTGCGATAGTCGAGCGCCAGTCATGACATCAGCCGTGCCAGCTTGTCGGGATTGCGCACGATGAAGATATCCGTGGCCTGGCCTGAGCGGTCGTAGCCGAAGGTCACCGTCGCGACGACGCTTCCCTCTCTGTGCATCACGAAGCCGCAGCCCCCGTTGATGTCGGCCTCGCGCCACTGGTAGTCGAACCAGTAGCCGCGCAACCGGCTCACCAGGAAGTCCAGCACCCCCTCTATGCCATGCAATGGTTCGAGCAGAGTGGGCACCTTGCCGCCACCATCGGCGCTGAGGCGCACCTCGGCGGAGAGCAGGTTAGCAAGCCGCGCCGTGGTGCCTTCGGTGGTGGCGAGTCTGAACGCTTCCAGCAGCGCCTGCTGGCGTTCCCGCGGTGGAACGAACCTCTGCTCGCTCGACTGCAGGCTGGCCCGCGCCCGCGACACCAGCTTGCGGCAGGCCGGCTCCTTGATCTCGAGCATGGCGGCGATCTCGGTGTAGGGCGTGTCGAAGATCTCGTGCAGCAGATAGGCCGCTCGCTCCTTGGGCGACAGGCGTTCCAGCAGCAGCAGGAAGGCGGTGGAGAGCGAGTCGGCCAGCTGCATGCTGCGTTCCGCATCGGATATGACAGCAGTCGGGATGGGCTCGGGCAGCCAGGCGCCGACGTAGTCGACCCTGGCCCGGTGGGCATTGCCCAACAGATCGAGGCAGCGTCGCGTGCAGGCCGTAGTCAGCCAGGCGTGAGGCGTATCGATAGCCTCACGATCCGCTGCCTGCCACTTGAGAAAGGTGTCCTGCACCGCGTCCTCGGCGTCGGCGCGCGAGCCGAGGATGCGATAGGCCAGCCCCAGCAGCATGGGGCGGGCCTCTTCGAAGCGCAGAAAATCGGCAGAAGGCATCAGGCTGTCTCGGCTATCGTCGCTGAGCTGTCCTTGGCCCAGGCCACCGTGGCAGCATGGATCACGGGCGGGTGGGCAAGCAGGGGCGACACCGCGGCGATGTAGGCATCGTAGGCTGCCCCCTGCATGAAGGTCTGGGGATCCGTGCCAGCGGTGTAGCGCTGGAAGACGCGAATGGCGTCGGGATCGCTGTCATCGTAGCAATAGAAGTACGCATCGTGGGCCTGGCGCGCCTGGATGCTCGGCATCAGGTGGGTCTCCCAGGCGCGGCGTACCTCGTCGCGCTTGCCGGGCAGTGCCTTGTGGGTGATGAACAGAGTGCTCTGGCTCATGTGTCGCTCCTGAATCGCTGAGGTGGAGAGATGAAGGCCGAGTGGCCGTCACTGTCATGACGATTCAGGTGGGCGTAATGTGACATGCGCCTGCCCGCCTTTCGTTCGAATTATCAGGTGAGCCAGACAGGCACTACTCTCGCTCCGGATGGAGCGGCATCAGTCGGCCACGTTCACGATAGAGCCCGATGTCGCGCAGCATACGGGCATCGCACTCTTTCAATGCGACATGATGACGATGGTTGGCAGAGCGGTAGCGGCCTTGTTTGAACCAAGACTTGAGCTTGGGCAGTTTCATGTTGCCTCCCTAGGCGGTATATCCCTGCAACTTGCCGATTCCCATCATGGGAATCACTCCGTTCATTGCCTTCAAAAGGCCGAACCGGGGCTGTTAGCGGGGAAGCGTTCGCTGATTTCCGCCACGGTGAAACGCGGCGTGATGTGCTGCGGGCAGTTGAAATCGAACGCCTCGATGTCGATCGCCAAGCCTCTCTCTACCCGGGCGCGGTAGGTGGGCAACTCCAGCCGAGCCAGCAGGGCAGCGTCGTCCTCTTCGTGGACGATGCGTGCCCGGCCCCAGATCTTCAGCCGCCGCCGGTTGGCGTAGTCGATCAGGAACAGCATCGTCCTGTCGTCATGGGCAATGTTGCCCGCACTGATGTACTGCCGGTTGCCGATGAAATCGGCGAAACCGAGGGTGTGATCGTCAAGGCACTGCAGGAAGCCGGGCGGCCCACCACGGTGCTGCACATAGGGCCAGCCATTTTCGCCGACGCTGACCATGAAGAAGTGGTCCTGGGCGGCAATGAATTCGCGAATCGGCGCGCTGAGAACGTCACGTTCGACTTCGGCCGGGTCGACGGGCTTGGTGGCTTCCCGACTGCCGTAGCGAGCCTGGGCGGCGCGAACCGAAGGGGTGTAGGTGAGTATCTTGAAGGCAGGTGTCATGGCGAAGTTCCTCAAGGGGGACACGGCAAGCTTGACGAATTTCGAAACCTTGAAGAATCGCTATAGAATGCAATTGGCTATTTCTTTTTTCGGAACAATAAATGGATCGCTTTCACCTGATGACGGTATTCCTCGCCGTGGCGGAGGAGGAGAGCTTTGCCGGGGCAGCCCGCCGTCTGGGGCTCTCGCCGCCCGCCGTGACGCGCGCCGTTGCCGAGCTGGAGGAGCGTCTGGGCGTGCGTCTGCTGACGCGCACGACTCGAGTAGTGAGGGTGACCGAAGCGGGGGCGAGCTATCTCGACGACTGCCGCCGCATTTTGCAAGACGTCAAGGAGGCCGACGAATCGGCGGCGGGGCTTGCCGCTATGCCGCGCGGACAGCTCAACGTGACCGCACCGGTGCTGTTCGGCAGGCTTTTCGTGCTGCCGACCCTGCTCGATTACCTGGCGGAGTATCCCGAGGTCAACGCGAATGCGGTGTTCCTGGACCGGGTAGTGAATCTGGTCGACGAGGGTTTCGACGTGGCGGTGCGGATCGGCGAGCTGCCCGACTCATCGCTGCGTGCCGTGCGTGTCGGGCAGGTGAGGCGCGTGGTTTGCGGTGCTCCCGGTTACTTCGAGCGTCATGGTTGGCCGCAGCATCCGGATGACCTCGGCCAGCATCGCATCGTCATGGCCAGCGGTATTTCACTGCAGCCGGAGTGGACGTTTTTTCCCAAGGCTGGAGAGAAGGGGGTGTCGTACCGGGTCAAGCCGCGCCTGGTGATCAACGTCAATGACGGTGCCGCGCAGGCAGCGACCGCTGGCTGGGGCGTGACGCGTCTGCTGTCGTATCAGATCGCGCCGCAGCTCGAGCGCGGCGAACTGGTCACGGTACTCGAGGAGTTCGAGGCGCCGCCGCTACCCGTGCATATCGTGCATCGAGAGGGGCGCCGCCCGGCGGCCAAGGTGCGAGCCTTCATCGATCTGCTGGCCGGGCGGCTGAGAGAGGAAGCCGTGCTGCGCTAGGAGGCGGCCTGCTCCTCCTTCGTAGTTGATGCTCTCTAGCGACTCGAAGAGCCGGCTATCGATGCCGTGCGTAATTGGATCACGGGATTGTTGGAAGCTAGCCCCTGACAACTGGGAGACGACGAGAATATCAATGGCCTTATTCGTCAATATTTACCGAAAGGGCACGAATCTCTTCGTGCACAGCCAAGAAAAACTAGGCGAGATTGTCATGGGGCTGAGTGTGCGGTCTAGAAAACGCTTCGACTTAAATGACCGATAGAAGTGTTGAGCGAACTGATGGATAAGCACCATGAAACCCACCAACACTCCAATGAGTGTGTTGCACTCAGAGTCTGCTTCTGCCCCATCCAGCAGCGGCTTAGAGGCTCCAAGGTGCCGCGTTGGCTTGTGGCAACAAAGCCGACCTTGTATTCTACCGGCGCGGCAAGTCAGCCAAGGAAAGTTCCAGCATGCAGGGTGCGCGCAACACCGCAAAAGAGCCTCGCACAACCACTCGCACCCGTTTGGCGAACATTCGCACCTGCGTGGCGAACGCGTTCAGGCAAACCGTAACAAGGCTGTGCGCCGAGATTCGCACACTGCGCTTCATTGGTGCCACGGCAGGTGCACTGGTTTGGCTGAGTGTCTTGTTTGGTTTCGGTCTATCCATCTCTGACGGGCGCCAAAATACTCTATCCGAACAGAATTTTGAGCCCTTTCAACTACCCACAGCGCTAGACGCTCAGGTGATTCTGCCCACCGAGCTTGGCGGTACGCTGGAGTCTGCCGCCGGCTTTGAAGGCTACCCATACACGCGCAGTGATGGGCGCTATTGGTTCAACCTTTTATTGCCCGCCAACAATGTGCCCGGACTGACCGTGGATGCACCTGTCGGCTTGGAAAACATTCGCCTGTTGGCGCAGGATGGCAGCCTGCTGTGCGCTCCCGAAGTACAGTTGAAGCTATCCGCTGATCCCAGCAGCGTAGGCGTCAAGGCCGACCTCGACCTGTCACAGCAGAGCACCAGATACTGGATGCCCTCTGTTGCAGGGTATCGGCTGGAGGTGCGATGGGATCGGCGCTTCCGGGGCTGTCCCTACGAGCAGCCGGCGTCGGTTCTGGCTGACGTCGTACAGCGGCAGACGACATCAACGGAGCCGCACCAGTTGGAGCTCACCGCCGCACCGAGAAAACTGCAAGCTGGTAGCAGTTCAATGACCGCCAAACCCGGCGCCCTGCCTGGGGAATGGTGGATCGAGATAGCCAACTCGGGTCAACAGCACTGGCAGTTTGCTGCTGCCGAGCTTCCGGCTCATCGAGGCTGGAGCACCAAGCGCTACCCATCTCCATCATTTTGGGGTACTGCTCGCAATCAACCCCGCCCCGACCCGATTGCTGAAAGCTATCAGCTGCGCTTCAATGCTGCAGTGCCTGCAGAACTGCCGGTAATGCTGCTGCATACGGAAGAGGTGCGCATTGAGTTATCGTCAAATCTGGTGGATGGCGATCAGGCCGCATTCCTGTCTGATTGATCAACCACTTGCTCCCCGTCCTGGAACTTGACGTTGCTGACGACCAGTTCCAGCTTCTGGAAGTGC
>NZ_JABFTW010000023.1:0-59221 GCF_021404355.1 Halomonas sp. MCCC 1A11062 | reverse complement strand
CCGGAGGGTAGAATCGGTCATGGCGTATCCACTCATGTTGATTGAGATCTTGGTCGTGATCAATCAACAGGATACGCCACCCTTCCTACCTCCTCCCATACACCAGAAATCACCATAGCTCCCGGCGGCTAACAAGAGGGCGTAAGGCCCTCTGGATGGTAGGGTCAATAAAAATCATGACCTTGCTTTGTATGCCTTGTTGTAGACGCAGTCGAGAGGGTATGTCGAGGCGTGCAAGACGACATCGTAGCGCCTCAAGTCTGGCATCCTTGGCGAGCCATGCCTGCCTGACAGCGCTATCGAACCATACTCGTAGCGGCATTAATTGTGGACAGGAACTATACACGAAAATGACTTTGCCTGCCGAGGCGGTCGCATGTCCTCATTTTAATTAGGATTGAGCAGAAAAACAGAGCGTAATCATCGGGTTTTATTGAGTAACGGCGCGTAATCGATAAGGTCTCGCCTGTCCCGCCTTTGCTTCAACGCTTTTTGGACACAGCTGGGATTGCGGTGGATAGCGAGTAGCGCATAGGGTAGGAGGCTACAACGATAAAGAACCAGCCAGCTTGCGTGAGCGAAGCCATATTGCTTTGCAGGATCTGGTTGCGAGTGAGAACCCTGAATGAACGAAAGTTTGCAGCAAGGGCGCAATGACAGCGCAAGAGAAGCCAGTCATGCAGCGGAAGCGCACTTTGTGCGTTTCATCAATGTTCAGAAGAGCTACGACGGTGTCGAGCTGGTGGTGAAGGGGTTCGACCTCGACATACACAAGGGCGAATTCGTCACCCTGCTGGGGCCTTCCGGCTCGGGCAAGACCACCTGCCTGATGATGATGGCGGGCTTCGAGACTCCCACCCATGGTCAGATCCTGCTCAAGGGCGAGTCCATCAACGACCTGCCGCCGCACAAGCGGGGCATCGGCATGGTGTTTCAGAACTATGCACTCTTCCCCCATATGTCGGTTGCCGAAAATCTCGCCTTCCCGCTCGAGGTTCGTCGTCTCTCCAAGGCGGAAATCAAGCGCAAGGTAGCGCGGGCGTTGGCCATGGTGCGCCTGGAGAATTTCGGTGACCGGCGGCCGGCGCAGCTCTCGGGCGGGCAGCAGCAGCGGGTGGCACTGGCCCGGGCGCTGGTCTTCGAGCCCGAGCTGGTGCTGATGGACGAGCCACTGGGCGCACTGGACAAGAACCTGCGCGAGGAGATGCAGTACGAGATCAAGCGCATCCATGCCGAGCTGGGGGTCAGCATGATCTACGTGACCCACGACCAGACCGAAGCCTTGACCATGTCCGACCGCATCGCCGTGTTCAACGATGGCGTCGTGCAGCAGCTGGCAGCCCCCGAAACCCTCTACGAAGCCCCCGAGAACGCTTTCGTTGCCAACTTCATCGGTGAAAACAACCGGCTCTACGGCGAAGTGACGGAAATGATCGGCGACAAGTGCCAGGTGCGTCTCGACAGCGGGGAAACGGTACTGGCCAAGCCCGTTGCCGCTGGTGGCATAGGGGCGCGCACTACGCTTTCGCTGCGCCCCGAGCGTGTCGATATCATAGCGAGTGGGACAGAAACGTCTTTCGACAACCGCTTTCGCGCCGAGGTGAGAGAGGTGATCTATCTCGGCGACCACCTGCGCACGCGGGTCAGTGTATGCGGTAACGAAGAGTTCATTCTCAAGACGCCCAATGCAAAGAGCTATGCCTCGCTGAGGCCGGGGCAGTCGGTCGATATCGGCTGGTCCAGCGGCGACTGTCGGGCGCTGGATGCCTGACCTACGTCGAACCCATGGCAGTTCAACAAGAAGAAAGAGGAAGGTGGACGATGAAACGTAACACTCAACAAGCAGGGAAACCGGTACTCAAGCTGATGGTATGTGCCGTGGCCGGCGCCTCGGTCATGGGGCTGGCGAGCGTTGCCCAGGCTCAGCAGACGCTCAACATCGTCTCCTGGGGCGGGGCCTACAGCATGAGCCAGGAGCGGGCCTATCACGAGCCCTGGATGGAGAAGACCGGCGACAATATCGTCAACATCGACCGCAGCGCCAACGCCCTGGCCGGCCTGCGCGCCCAGTCC
The DNA here is from genome assembly GCF_021404355.1 of Halomonas sp. MCCC 1A11062. Lineage (NCBI taxonomy): Bacteria > Pseudomonadati > Pseudomonadota > Gammaproteobacteria > Oceanospirillales > Halomonadaceae > Halomonas > Halomonas sp. MCCC 1A11062. Next base: position 57,148 of record NZ_JABFTW010000023.1, on the reverse strand, counting down.
CAGGCGGGCAACGTCACCTGGGATCTGGTCGACATGCTGCCGGCGGATGCCATGATCGCCTGTGCCGAGGGTTTGATCGAGCCGCTCGATCACGATGAACTGCTGGCGCCGGCACCCGACGGGACGCCTGCCAGTGAAGACTTCGTCGATGGCGCGCTGGGCGAATGCTTCGTGGCATCGATCGTCTACTCCAACATCGTTGCCTTCAATAGCTCGATGTTCCCCGAGGACCAGCAACCGAGCACCATCGAGGACGTGTTCGACCTGGAGAACTATCCCGGCCAGCGTGCTCTGATGCGGCGGCCGATCAACAACATGGAGTGGGCCCTGATCGCCGACGGCGTCGACCGCGATGACGTCTACGACATGCTCGAGACGGAAGAGGGCATTCAGCGTGCCTTCGCCAAGCTCGACACCATCAAGGACCACGTCATCTGGTGGGAGGAGGGCTCGCAGCCACCGCAGCTTCTGGCAGACCGTGAGGTCGCCTTCGCCTCGGCCTACAACGGTCGTATCTTCGATGCCATGGTGAGCGAGAACCAGCCCTTCGAGATCATCTGGGACGCCCAGGTCTTCGAGCTGGATGGCTGGGTGGTACCGACCGGCAAGCTCGACAAGGTGCGCGACTATCTCCACTTCGCCACCGACACCCAGCGGCTGGCCGACCAGGCTCAGTACATCTCCTATGGCCCGGCCCGCTACTCCTCTTCGGATAAGGTCTCCGTGCATGCGGAAACGGGTATCGACATGATGCCGCACATGCCGACATTCCCGCCCAACTTCGCCACCGCGCTCCAGAAGGACGATGAGTTCTGGGCCGACTACAGCGACGAGCTGAATCAGCGTTTCGACGCCTGGCTGGCTCAGTAAGGTGTGATCGCCGCCCGGCTGCTGGCCGGGCGGCGCTATCCGCCGCCTTCGTTGTCATGTTGCCTTCCGGAGGGCCAGAGTGTCCGATTCTCCTGCATCCCCATTGACCACTGCCGATGGCGTGCCGCTCAAGGTCAGCCTGCGCCGCGCCGTGAGGCGCTCGAAGATCAAGGCTTTCCTGCTGGTATCGCCGCTGCTGCTGTTTCTCGTCGTTGCCTTCGTCATGCCCATCTTCGAAATGCTGTGGCGCAGCGTCGACAATCCCGAAGTGTCGACCCACCTGTCGCGCACCGTCGAGGCCCTGGAGGGCTGGGACAGAGAGTCATTGCCCGCGGAGGAGGTATTCGCGGCGCTGGCCGAGGATCTGCGCGAAGGACAGCAGGCACGCAACCTGGGGCTGCTGTCGAGCCGCCTGAACTACGAGAAGTCGGGCATGCGCTCGGCCATTACCCGTACCGCCCGCGGCCTTGGCACGATCGAACCGCCCTACCGTGAAGGGCTGATCGAGCTCAATGCCAACTGGGGCGAGATCGATACCTGGAAGCTGATACAGCGTGAGGCCTCACCGCTGACGATCAGCTACTACCTGGCGGCGGTGGACCGTCAGCTCACTCCCGATGGCGAAATCGTCCGCGCACCCGAATCCCAGCGCCTGCACGTCACGCTGTTCTGGCGCACGCTGTGGATGAGCCTGGTCATCACCGGCATGACGCTGCTGCTCGGCTATCCGGTGGCCTTCCTGCTGGCCAGCCTGCCGCTGCGCTATTCCAATCTGCTGATGATCCTGGTGCTGCTGCCGTTCTGGACGTCGCTGCTGGTACGCACGACGACCTGGATCGCCATTCTGCAGTCGCAGGGGGTATTCAACGACTTGATGGTGGCCATCGGGGTGATCGCCGACGATGCACGCTGGCAGATGATCCACAACAAGACCGGCACCATCATTGCCATGACCCACATCCTGCTGCCGTTCATGATCCTGCCGCTGTACTCGGTGATGAAGACCATCCCACCGAGCTACATGCGTGCGGCGCGTTCCCTGGGCGGCCGACCATTCCTGTGCTTCCGGCGCGTCTACTTCCCGCTCACCATTCCGGGCATTGCTGCCGGGGGGATCCTGGTGTTCATCCTTTCGATCGGCTACTACATCACCCCGGCACTGGTCGGTGGCCAGTCGGGACGCTTCATCACCAACTATATCGCCTACCACATGCAGACCTCTCTCAACTGGGGTCTGGCTGCAGCAATCGCTTCGATCCTGCTGTTCGTGGTGGTGGTGTTCTACCTGGTATTCAATCGCCTGATCGGCGTCGACAAGGTCAAGCTGGGGTAAACGATGGCCATACCTTCCTATGCCACCCGCGGCGAGCGCATCTGGCACTACGTATTCCTCGGAATCTGCGCGCTCATTTTCCTGTTCCTGGTGGGGCCGCTGCTGATCATCATCCCGCTGTCCTTCAATGCGCAACCTTACTTCACCTTCTCCCAGGAGATGCTCTCCCTCGACCCAGCGGGCTATTCGCTGCGCTGGTACCAGGATTTCTTCACCTCACGAGCCTGGCTGCACGCGATCAAGAACAGCTTCATCATCGGCATCGCCTCGACGATCCTGGCCACCATTCTGGGCACCGTCGCGGCACTGGGGCTTTCGAGCCGCCACATGCCGGCTCGCAGTGTCATCATGGCGCTGCTGATCTCGCCGATGATCGTACCGCTGATCATCTCCGCTGCCGCCATGTTCTTCTTCTTCTCCAAGGTCAATTTGGCCCAGACCTATCTCGGCGTGATTCTGGCGCATACCGCGCTCGGGATACCCTTCGTCGTGATCACCGTGACGGCAACGCTGTCGAGCTTCGATACGACCTTGATCAAGGCAGCCCATAGCCTGGGTGCCAACCCGACGCGAACCTTCTTCAAGGTCGTGCTGCCGCTGGTCACCCCCGGGGTCGTATCCGGCGCTCTATTCGCCTTCATCACCTCCTTCGATGAGGTGGTGGTGGTGCTGTTCATTTCCGGTCCCGAGCAGCGCACCATGCCGATACAGATGTGGTCCGGCATCCGCGAGCAGATCAGCCCGACCATTCTTGCCGTCGCCACGCTGCTGGTACTGCTCTCCATGCTGCTGCTGACGACGCTGGAGCTGCTGCGTCGGCGTAGTGAGCGACTGCGGGGTGTCACACCGGAATAAATCCCACCCTCTCGCTTCGGCAAGAAAAAGGGTATACGGATTTAATGGTTGATGGGGCACCTTCACCCTCCAACTCGTGACGCCTCCGCCACGGCCAAAAACTTACTGATTAATGAGGCTTCTGCCCGGTCCTTGAGACAGATGACGTGCGCGTGTGTATAGAGCTCCAACCCTGCCACGGGTAAGGCCACCAATCGCTTACTGGGCGTAAAAGCCGTTTGCGCGACGACGCCCAACCCCAAGCCCTGAGCCACAGCTTCGCGAACGGCTTCCCGGCTGCCCATCTCCACGGATGTGCGCACTCTCACCCCCGCGGCGGCCAGGCCGAGCTCGAACACGGTGCGCGTGCGTGAACCATCTTCGCGCATCACAAATTCCTGATCCTGCAGGTCATGCAGAGTCAATGAACTTTTACGGGCCAGCGGATGGCCCACGGCGGCGAACACGACCAACAGTTGCCGCTTGAACGGCATACACCACACATTGGGGTCATCCACGTGATGCAACACCACACCCACATCATCTTCCTGATCCAGGACGCGTCGGGTGATCAGGCGCGAATCGCCCATGCAGACAGACACTCGCACCTGCGGGTACTGCTCGCGGAATCGTTTGATCATCGGCGTCACGTTGTAGGGCCCTATGGCCCCGACTTTCAAATGGCCCTGATACTGGCAACGGGCACTGAGCAGTAGCAACATGGCTTGCTGTTCGGTCTGATAAAGGCGGCTGGTGGTTTCGTGCAGCAGTTTGCCAAAGTCCGTCAGCTCGGCACCGCGCGGCGTGCGGTGCAATAACTCCACACCGTAGCGGGTTTCCAGGCGGCTCAAGTGGGCGGAAACCGTAGGCTGGCGCAATCCCAAAAAGCGGGCGGCGGCGGACAGGCTGCCACAGCGGGCAACCGCTTCGAAGGCTCGAAGTTCGGCGCTGGATGAATTTGTCATTACTCACTCCGCGAGACTATAGACTCCACCTATACCCTAAGCGGTAAATATGTCGATTTAATTAATAGGCACGTCATCAAGGCTCGGCATACTGTCGGCTCCAACCCCTGGAGAGGAGCCAAGATTATGTCGAGCACCAACACCGAGGCCGCCGCCCGGGATACTGCATCCCCGAGCCAACCGGCACAACTTCAAACCGAACAATTGAGTGTGACCTACAGCAACGGTCATCAAGCGTTACAGCCCAACTCCCTGGCCTTTGCGCAAGGCGAGTTTGTGGTTCTATTGGGCGCTTCCGGTGCCGGTAAGTCCACGTTGCTGCGTTGTTTGAACGGGCTCGTAAAGCCTTCACAAGGCAAAGTCCTGTCTTCGGCTTGTGGGGATATCGCTACGGCCGAAGCACGGCGAGCCCACCGCCGCCAAACGGGCATGATTTTTCAGCAACATCACCTGATTGGGCGGCTGTCCGTTTTGGACAATGTGTTGCTTGGGCGTATTGGCTACCACAACAGCTGGCGCACCCTGTTGCCCTGGTCCAAAGATGAGAAGCGCATGGCGCTGGCGGCCATTGATCGTGTGGGTCTGTTGGACTATGCCCTGCAGCGGGCCGACCAATTGTCCGGCGGGCAACAGCAGCGTGTTGGTGTGGCCCGGGCGCTGATTCAGCAGCCTTCCATTTTGCTGGCCGACGAACCTGTGGCCAGTCTCGACCCCGCCACGGCGGAGCAACTGCTGACCCTGATTCACAGCATCTGTAAGAGCGATGGACTGACCGCTATCGTCAGTTTGCACCAAGTGAATTTCGCCCGGCGTTTTGCCGACCGCATTGTCGGTCTGCGTAGCGGTGCCGTGGTATTCGACGGCCTGCCCGGCGCGCTCACCGAGGCCGCCGCCCATGGACTTTATCAACGACCGGACAAAGCCAAATCCACGCAAGAACAACCTCAACAGGCCTTGCGGAATGAGCCATTCCGCGATGCTCCACTTCCTTCAGCCCTGTAAATTACTCTCGGAGATTATTATGAAACTGCATTGGCTATTTGTTGCCTGCTTAAGCTTATTGACCCTGGTTTGCACACCGGCATTTGCCGAAGGGAAAGACCCTTCTCGCCTGCGTGTCGCCCTGCTTCCCGATGAAAACGCCTCCACTCTGATTCAAAACGCTCAGCCACTAAAACAATATTTGGAAAAAACCCTGGGCAAACGCATCGAAATTGTGGTCACCACGGATTACTCCTCCATGATTGAAGCCATGCGTTTCGGCCGTATTGAAGTGGCTTACTTTGGCCCCTTGTCCTATGTGTTAGCCAAGTCCCTCGCGCCCGGTCTGGAGCCGTTCGCTGTAGGCGTTGAAGACGGTACTCCCACCTACCACTCCGTCATCATCGCCAACGCCGCCGGCCCGGTGAAATCTTTGGCGGATGTACGCGGTCAGTCTTTTGGTTATGGTGACCAAGCGTCCACTTCCAGTCATTTGGTTCCGAGAGCACACCTGTTCAACCAAGTCGGACTGGATGGCGATAAAGACTATCGACCGGTACACCTGGGGACTCACGATGCGGTAGCCCGGGCGGTTCAGGCGGGGCAGATTCCGGCCGGCGCTCTGTCCAAACCCATCTACGATATGTTGGTGGCTCGCGGTACGGTGGACGCCAGCAAATTGGTAGAGCTGGAGCTAACTGCACCGATTCCCAACTATCCCATTGTCATGCAGGGCGACTTGGCTCCGGCGCTGAAGCAGTCCATTCGCGATGCGTTTTTGAACATGTCGAGCCCCGAAGTACTGGCGGCGTTTCGGGTTGAAGGCTTTGCCGCCACCGACGATTCGGCCTATGACGTGCTGCGTGATACCGCCCGCATTCTGAACATAAACCTGGGAGAAATGTAATGAGCTCGGTGGCAACACCATCCTACGACCACCTCCTGGGCCAAGCCCGGACCCAAGCGGTGCGCAAGGCACGTTTGGTGGCCGTGATTTTGGCGGTATGTCTGGCGGCTCTCGCAATCACCGGCTTTTTTGACCCGGCGCGCTTCATTGAGGGCGGCCCGGCCATCGCACAGCTGGCTTCGGAAATGGTGCCACCCAACTTTAGCCGTTGGCAGCACTGGCTTAAACCGCTATTGGATACTTTAGCCATGTCCATTGCGGGCACGGTGCTGGCGGTGCTGTTGTCACTGCCACTGGCATTGCTGGCGGCGGCGAACACCTCGCCCAACCCCTGGGTGTACCACAGTGCACGAACGCTGTTGGCGGCGCTGCGCTCCGTACCCGAAATCATATTGGGCATACTGTTCGTGGCTGCGGTGGGTTTTGGCGCATTGCCCGGTGTGCTGGCTCTGGCGCTGCACTCGGTGGGCATGGTGGGCAAGTTCTACGCCGAAGCCATAGAGCATGTAGACCCCAAACCCCTGGAGGCGGCCAGTGCCGCCGGGGCTAGCCGCATGCAGGTGATTACCCACTCGGTAATGCCCCAAGTGCTACCGCAATTGGCGGACATCACCATCTACCGCTGGGAATATCACTTCCGTGCCTCGGCGGTGTTGGGCATCGTCGGTGCCGGTGGTATCGGTTTTGAATTAATGGCCGCTCTGCGCCTGATTAACTACGCCGAAGTATCGGCCATATTGCTGGCAATTCTGGCCTGCGTTGTTGTGGTAGACGGCATAGGTGCCGCTTTGCGAAAAAGGCTTCGATAACTATGACAGACAAGATTTTGATCACCCACCCGGTACACGAGGATGTATACCACCGATTGGCTGCCGTAGCCGAGGTGGACATGAACCCCGATCTGGAACCCTGGCCCTACGCTGAAGTGTGCCGCCGCGCCGCCGACGCTACCGCCATCATGGGTTTTATGACGGACCGAGTGGACACCGAATTACTGACCAACGCACCGCGGTTAAAAATCATCGCCTGCGCGCTGAAAGGCTACGACAACTACGATGCCGAGGCCTGCGCCCAAGCCGGGGTGTGGCTCAGCATTGTGCCGGACCTGCTCACCGCCCCCACGGCTGAACTGGCCGTGGCGCTGGCGCTGGGTCTCGCCCGTCATGTGCGCGCAGGTGATGCCTTTGTCCGGCAAGGCAATTACCGTGGTTGGCGTCCGCACTTTTACGGCTACGGATTGCACAATTCCACCGTCGCCGTACTGGGGCTTGGCCGTTTGGGCAGCGCCCTGGTGGAGCGCTTGCAGGGGTTTGGGTGCGCCCGAATACTGGGTGTGGACACTCACGCCAGCTTACCGGGGGTGGTGAATTGCTCGCTTCAGGACGCGCTGGCGCAAGCGGACTTTGTGTTTTCTTTGTTGCCGTTGTCCGAAGAAACCTGGCACCTTCTGGATGCCGCGCACTTGCGTGCCTGTAAGCCGGGCCAACTGCTGATCAATGTGGGACGCGGCTCTGTGGTGGATGAATTGGCGGTAGCCGACGTGCTAGCGGAAGGCCGCCTGGGGGGCTACGCCGCCGACGTGTTCAGTTGCGAAGATTGGGCTTATCTGGAGCGTTTGCGAAAAATTCCGGACGCTTTGTTGCTGGCCGAAAACACCCTGTTCACTCCCCATTTGGGTTCGGCTGTACACAGTGCCCGACGCGCCATAGAACACCGGGCTGCGGACAACATTCTGGCCGTGCTCGCCGGACGCGCGCCCGAAGACGCGGTCGCCGAGGCTGAGATACGCCTAGCCGTCTGCCCATAACACCATCGTCAGCCGGGGAGGCGGGGCCAGGCCCAGTCTCCCAGCTTACCTCTCGCCCCAACCTGCTGATTTGGGGAGATCAACCAGCTATTCCGGATACCCAAGAAAAACAGGGAGACGTCGCGACGTCTCCCTGTTTGTCGTGGTCAGCCGGGTTTGGGCTGTGGCAAAGCTGCCCATGTGTCAGTTTGAGCCACCTTTCTTGCCGATTTTAGATCACCTCATTTCGCCGAATCTCTCTATAAGTAATTGTTTTTTATATATTATAAGAAATATCAGGAAGAGTGGCACGACCTGTGCTGCTATCAGGAAGAGAATGAATCAATCAGGGAGAGGAACCCAGATGAGCCATAGAACGCGTGCAAGCAAACCTGCCAGGCAGATGACCGCCTTGGCCTCGGCAGTGGCTCTGGCGCTAGGAACGCTGTCTCTTGCTGGTTGCGGCAATGACGATGACGTGCCGCCTGTCGAGGAAGAGCGTCCGGTCACGGAAGAGCAGACTTCCCCGATGCAGGACACCACGGCCGATCCGGGCATCGATCAGACCGATACGGCTGCTGGCGACGGTTCGGCAGAGCCGATCACAGGGGCCGAGGACAGCCCTGAAGGTATGGGTGACGCAGCTCCCGAGCAGGAGCCGCTGCCTGAAGCCGAGCAAGAGCCGGTCCCCGATGAGGACGAGCTCGATGGTCAGCAGGACGCTATGGACCAAGGACAGGCCGACGATCCCTTGGTTGAAGAGGAAGAAGAGCAAGGTGGTAACTGATCTCTCGATCTGACCCCTTTCGCTTCGTGCCGCCATCCGGACGATGGCGGCTCAGGGCAGGACGCCCATCACATTTCGCGCAAGGCGATACCGCAGGAGGTGGAATCATGATGTCCAAGGAATTTCTGAAGAAGCTAGGCATCGTTGGTGTGACCATGGGGCTGACTGCCAGCCCGTTCGCACTGGCCCAGCAGACCCAGACTCAGCAGGACGAGTTCCAGACTCAAGAACAAGCCCAGGATCCGGCTGAAGCCGTGCAAGGCGCTCCGGGTGCAGAGCCCACGCCGGGCACTGACGCCGCGCCGGGCATTGGCGCCGACCCTGCTCCGATGGAGGATGGCGTGGCCCCGGGTGAAGCCGACCCGGCCTTCCCGGATACCGGTACCGACACCGCACCGGGCACCACTGCTCCGGGCACCACTGCTCCGGGCGCCGACCCGGGCATGCAGACCGATCCGGGGGCTGAGACCATGCCTGGTGCCGCTGACGGCGCACCTGGCGCCGAGCCCACTCCGGGCACTGATGCAGCGCCCGGCGGCCCTGGTGCCGACCCCGCTCCGATGGAGGATGGCGTAGCACCGGGTGCTGATCCGGCCGCTCCGGGTATGCAGCAGGAAGGTGAGGCTGGCTTCGGTGAAGGCACCGAGCCGATGCCGGGCAACGACGGTTACGATGCGACCTCTCCGGAAGAGGAGATCGGCCCGGGTGCCGCTGGCACCACCGGCAACCAGTAACCGAGCAGACCATGGCAGCGAACGAACAGGGAAGTAACCGGGTTCGCTGCCGAGGATGGAGGAGGCAACGCAGGGATGCCGAGCCTCTTCCCCTCAGAGCATGACGCGCCGCAATTGGCTGACGGCCCGCCACCCTCCCCCCTTGCACCGTCAGCGAGTTGCATGGCGTACTTCGCCCCCGCGCTCCCACGGGGGCTTTTTTACGTTTCCTGTCCCTATGTCCTGTCGCTATGTCAGTTGCGTTCGGGTCGTAACGTCTGAATAGTCGTCAATCCTCCTCCAGCCGCCGGTAGAGCGTGCGTCTGGCGATGCCGAGAATGTCCGCCGTGCGCCGCTTGTTGCCTCCGGTGGCCTCCAGCACCTTCTGGATATAGCGCTTCTCGACTTCCTCGAGACTCGGCCAGCTCTGCTGGCTGCGAGCGACGAGGGCACTGCCGGCTTCGATCTGACGTACCACGCCACGCTGCTCCTGGCCATGCTGACGAATGCGTTCCGGCAGGTCGGCGTGGCTGAGCAGCCCTTCCTCGGCCAGGGTCACCGCCCGCATGATGGCGTTCTCGAGCTCCCGCACATTGCCGGGGTAGGGGTAGTCGAGCAGGGTCTGGAGCGCCATGGGTTCTACACTTTCGATGCGCTTGCCCTGGGCCGTGGCGTGCTTCTCGATCAGTGCCGACACTAGGCGTTCGATGTCGCCCTGGCGTTCGCGCAGCGGCGGAATGCGCAGGGAGAAGGTTTCCAGCCTATAGAACAGGTCGCTGCGGAAATTGCCGCTCTCGATCTCCTGCTCGAGGTCGCGGTGAGTGGCGGCGATGATTCGCACGTCCACCGACTCTTCCTTCTCGGCACCCACGGCCTTGACCATCTTCTCCTGCAGGGCGCGCAGCAGTTTGGCCTGCAGCCCGGGCGACATCTCGCCGATCTCATCAAGGAACAGGCTGCCGCCGTTGGCGGCCTGAAACAGGCCCTGGCGTGAATCGCTGGCTCCGGTGAAGGCCCCCTTCACGTGGCCGAAGAACTCGCTCTCCATCAACTCTGAAGGGATGCTGGCGCAATTGACGGCAATAAAGGGTTCGGTGGCGCGGGGGCTTTCGGCATGAATGGCACGCGCCAACAACTCCTTGCCGGTGCCGCTCTCGCCGAGGATCAGAATCGGCGCGTCGCTCTTGGCCAAGCGTGCCGCATCGTGGAACAGCGCCTGCATCGTTTCGCTCTCCCCAACGATGCCATGGAAATGACCGGGCGACTCTCCCTGCTGGAAGCGTTCGGCCAGACGCCGGTTCTCCAGCACGCGGTAGACCGCTTCGCCCACGCTTTCCAGATCGAGCGGTTTGGTCAGAAAGTCGTCGGCTCCGATCTTCAGCGCCTCGACGGCCTGATCGATGGTGCCGAAGGCGGTGATCACGATGAAACCTACCCGGCTACCCTCCTGGCGAAGCTGTTCGAGCAGCTGCATGCCGCTCATGCCGGGCAAACGCACGTCACTGATGATCATGGCCACTTCGCTGTGGCTCAAGGTGAGCATGGCTTCCTCGGCGCTGCTGACACCGAGCGTCTTGTAGCCGGCTTCCTGGAGCTCTTCCTCGAGCAGCTCCAGGATGGCGGCGTCATCCTCGACGACCAGTATCGGCAGATCGGATTGGGTGTGGCTTCCTGTCACGTGGCAGTCCCTCCTTCATCGCTATCGTTCAGTGGCAGCCCGATCTCGAAGCCGGCTCCCCCCAGCTCGCTGTCGTAAACACCGACAGTGCCGCCATGATCGTTAATGATTCGATGTACCATGGATAATCCCAGACCGCTGCCCTGACCCACGGGCTTGGTGGTGAAGAACGGGTCGAAGACTTTCGGTTTGTCCTGGTCGGAGATTCCCGGGCCATCGTCCTCTATCCACAGAGTCAACCAGCCCTCCTTGTCCTGTGCGCGGATGCGCACGCGTTCGACGCCCTTGGCCTGTGCCGCGTTGCGTAGCAGGTTGGTCAGTACCTGTATCAGCTGTTGGCCGTTGGCCAGCAGCGGCGGTGTCGTCGCGGGCAGGTCGAGTTCGAGCCGGATGTCGCTTTGTTCGAAATCCTCCTCGACCAGTTCGCGGGTGGTCTCGAGCAGTTCGGCGAGCTGCAGCGGTTCCTTCTCGACGTTGTGGCGCCGGCCCAGTTCCATCAGCTGGCGCACGATCTCGACGATACGCTCCACCTCTCCGCGTATGCGACCAAGCCTGGTGCGGTCCGCGTCGGTGAGCGTCTCGCGGCGTGAGAGGCGCTGCGCCTGGCCGTTGATCACCGTCAACGGGGCGCCGATTTCATGGGCGACACCCGCAGCCAGCACGCCGAGCTCGGCGAGCTTCTTCGATTTGCGCAGTCGCTTCTCGAGTTCGATCTCCTTGCGCCGACGTGTCTCGATATCGGCGTCCTTCTCGGCCATGGCATCGAGCATGCCATTCAGGGCCACCGCCAGGCGTTCGTACTCCTGCGGACCCTCGGCTTCGGCGCGCTGCTCCCGGTCGCCGGCCTCCACTCGCTGCATGACGGCCAGCAGCCGCTCCAGCGGGCGCTCGATATGGCGGCGAAAGCCCCACCAGATACCCAGCACGATCCCGGCCGCGCCGACGACGAATGCCAGCAGCGCCAGTTGGCTGAGAAAACCGGTGTAGTTCTCGATCCCGGTGTTGAGCCGGTTGACCTGCAGTACGCCCTGCACCTCGCCGGTGTTGGACATCAGCGGCTTCAGAGCGGAGTAGTAATGCCAGCCGTCGTGTTCGCGATAGGCCGCGCGCATTTCGCCGCGCTCGGCGACCTCGCGGATGGTTTCCGGGCTGAACAGGGCTTGCCCCAGGCCGAGCCCGTAGATCTCGCGTCCGTTGGCGTCGAAGACATAGGCGCCGTAGATACGATGGAAGGAGAACGCGGAGTAGAGCGACTCCTCGAGCGGCTCGGTGGCGTTGCGGCTGAGGGCGTGGCTCAGGGTCGTGCCGATGACGTTGGTGATGACCTGGACTTCCCGCTCGAGGCGAGTGCGCACGTTATCCTCGAGCGACTTGATGGCCACCAGGCTGAATATCAGCAGCACGAGGAACAGCGGTGCTATGACGGTGATGAGGATGAGATTGCGTAGGCGCATGGCATCTCGCAGGCAGCATTAGACGAATGCGGCACCAGCCCACACGGACCGGTGCCGCGCTTGAGTCACTCCACCGGCCGTAGCCGGTAGAGGCTGCCTTGCGCCTCGTCATTGACCAGGTAGATGGCACCATCGTGCCCCTGGTGCACGCCGCGGATGCGTCCTATCTGCCCATCCAGCACCACTTCGCTGTCGACCACCTGCTCACCGTCGACTCTCAAGCGGTATAGCCGCTCGCCACGCAGCCCGCCGGCCAGCAGGTCGCCCTGCCATTCGCCGAAGGTGGCCGAGGTCACCTGAGCCAGGCCGGAGGGGGCGAAGGGCGCTTCGAAGACATGGATCGGGTCCTGCATTCCCGGCAGGGAGTCCTCGCCGATGGGCTCGCGGGTGCCATAGTCGCGCCCCTGGCTGACCTCGGGCCAGCCGTAGTTTTCTCCCGCGACGATGAGATTGAGCTCGTCGCCGCCGAAGGGGCCGTGTTCGGTGGCCCAGACCTCACCCTGCTCGGTCACCACCATGCCCTGGATGTTGCGGTTGCCGAGGGTGTAGATCTCGGCCCGGGTGGCATCTTCGTCGGTGAAGGGGTTGTCGTCGGGAGCGCTGCCGTCGGCGGCTAGCCGCAGCACGCTGCCGGCATGATCGTCTGCCGCCTGGGCGCGTTCAGGTGTGCCTCGGTCGCCGATGGACATCAGCAGGGTCTCGTCGGGCAGCCAGGCGAGCCGTGAGCCATAGTGCCGCCCGGGGCCGGAGAAGCGGTCCTGTTCGAACAGCGTCTCGACGTCGCTCAGGGCATCGTCGCTCAGTCTGGCGCGGTTCAAGGCCGTTGCCGTGCCGCCGTCGCCGGGCTTGCTCCAAGTGAAGTAGAGCCAGTCGTGCTCACCGTCACCGTAGCGGGGGTGCAGCGTGACGTCGAGCAGGCCGCCCTGGCCTTGAGCGCTGACCTCGGGCACGCCCTCGAGATGCGTGATGCTGCCGTCCTCATCGATCAGCGCCAGGCGTCCCGGCCGCTCGGTGACCAGAAAGCGCCCGTCGGGCAGCATGGTTACCGCCCAGGGGTTCTCGAGACCCTCGGCAATGCGCTCCAGGCGTAGCTCCAAGTGTTCGGTGGAGAGACTCTCTTCGATGACTTCGGCGCCGACCGCTGCGGTGGCCAGGACAGTACCGCTTGCCGCGATACCTGCCAGCACAACGACGGACAATGGCTTGTTTGCTTCGTGCATGACTTCCTCCCTTGCATTTCTTTGCCGCCCCAGAAGATAGAGACTGTGGTGCAGCCGGGGTGTTCCCTTCACCCCTCGGTCTCGCTTGCCGGCTACATCAGGATAGCCAGCAGAATGGGCAAGTAGAACAGCGCCAGCAACGTCGAGCAGAACACCAGGCTGGCAACGTATTCCGGTTCCCGCTTGGCGCGCTGAGCGAACAGGTAGTTGAACACCGCCACCGGCATGCACATCTGCAATATCAGGATGCTGAGTGCCAGCGGCGGCAGGTTCAGCAGCGTGCCGATACCCCAGGCCAACAGTGCGGCGATGGGGATGCGCAGCAGGCTGAAACCGATGCCCGTTTTCAGGTTCTTCACCTTGATGCTCGCCAGCGACACCCCCAGCGTGATCAGCATCAGCGGCACCGTGAAACCCGAGATCAGGTCGACGCTGTTGGCCAGCCACAGCGGCAGCCCGGTATCCGTCAGCAGCAGGAGCAGTGCTATCAGGATAGCGTAAACCGTAGGCGTCCTGAGCAGAGTCTTCAAAGGATTGCCGGTACTGGCAAAGATGGCGCCGATGGTGAACTGGAACAGCGAGACCGTCACCATTACCGTGATACCGAAAGCGAAGCCCGCGCTGCCGAAGGCGTAGAGCACCACCGGCAGGCCCATGTTGCCGGTGTTGGGGTACATCATCGGGGCCAGCAACACTCGCCAATCCTGCTTCAGCAGCCGCGCCATGGCGAAGGTGGCGCCGCCCATCAGTATTATCACCAGGGCGGTGGCCAGCATGGTGCGCCCGAAGCTGCCGGCATCGATGTCGGCACCCGTGAGCGAGGCGATGACCAGGGCCGGCGTGCCGATGTTGAAGACCAGGCGGGTGACGAAGTCGACGGGAAAGGGATGTCCCAGGCGGATCCACGTGAAGCCCAGTCCGGCACCGGCCAGAATGGGGGCCATGACGGCGAAGAGATCGGGGATCATCGAGCATCCTTGGCGGTGGAAAGCCCAGTATTGTCGTGAAGAGTGATGAGGTGATGCAAGTTCACCACGTGTTGCTCGACGCTGAACGTAACGTTGCCGCCCCGGCTGGTGTGTCTTTGTTTACTAATGATTACCATTACTTCTCATGCCGTGGCGGTTTTCGCCCGGTCCAGGTCACTACCGGAAGCCACCACCGATGCCGACTTCGCTTCACCGCACCCTCGTGCCGCTGACGTTTACCTTGTTGGCCACCCCCATCGCCATGGCCAACGAGCCGTTGAGGATTACGGGCTCACGCCTGAACGATTCTCAGGCACCGATATTTACCACCTTCACCGAGGCCACGGGCATCCCCGTCGAGCTGGTGACGCTGACCATGGATGAGCTTGCCGAGGCCATGGCAAGCGAGGCCGAGCCACCGGTAGACGTGATCATGGTTGTCGACAGTAGCAACATTCACGCCCAGGTGGAGGCCGGCTGGTTTCAGCCGTTCGAGTCGGAGTGGATCGAAACACGGGTGCCGGAGGCGCTGCGCAACCTCGAGGCAGGTTGGAGCGGTTATGCCACGCGGGCCCGCGTCATTTACGTCAATCCCGATAAGCTCGATTGGACGCCGCAGAGCTACGAGGCGCTGGCGGACCAGCGTCTAACCGGCCAGCTGTGTCTGGGCAGTGGCCGCTCGCCCTACAACGTTTCGCTGATGAGTTCGATGGTCCTGCATCACGGCGAAGCCGAGGCCGAGCGCTGGGCGAGAGCACTGGTGGCCAATCTGGCCCAGCCCACCGGCGGCCGCGACGGCGAGCTGCTTCGTGCGGTGGCCGAGCCGGGCGATTGCGCCGTGACCGTGGCCAACCATTATTACTACCTGCGCATGCTCGAGTCCGCTGATGAAGCGGAGAGGGCCCTGGCCGAGCAGCTCGAGCTTGTCTGGCCCAACCAGGAGGGAGAAGGCCTTGACGGTCGCGGTGCCTACCGTAACGTGGCTGGGTTTGGTATGGCCCGCGGTACGCCCCGCGCCGAAGCAGCCTTGCGCTTCCTCGAGCACACGGCGGCAGACGAGGTACAGCAAGACGTCGCCGCAGGCATTTTCTACCCTGTCGTTGCTGAGGTGGGTGAAGCAAATGCACAGCGACGACTGGGCGCAGCGCGCATGGATCCTGCATCCATGAGCGAGTTGGGCGAGCACGCCGAGGCGGCTCGTGCGCTGCTCGAGAAAGTGAACTGGCAGTAACCCGCTTCCGCAGTAGCGCTTTCCCTCAGCCTGATGCCGAGCCCGACACGACCGGGCTCGGCTTCGCCTTGGTGCAAGTGGCGCGAAACCGTTAAGCTGCGAATCTTGTTCGCCAGGAATCTCTCATGTCAGCCAACGCTTCCGCCAACAGTTTCCATGCGCTGGTGCGTCTGCTGCGCTACGCGCGCGGCTACCGGCGCCGCATCGTTGCCGCCACCACCTGCTCGGTGATCAACAAGATCTTCGACATCGCCCCCGAGATCCTCATCGGCGTGGCCATCGACGTGGTGGTCAACCAGGAGCGCAGTTTCGTCGCCCGGCTCGGCTTCACCACGCCCCAGGAGCAGATCCTGGTGCTCGCCGTGCTCACCTTCTTCATCTGGGCCGGCGAGTCGATCTTCGAATACCTCTACAAGATCCTGTGGCGCAACCTGGCCCAGCGCCTGCAGGCCGACATGCGCCTGGATACCTACGAGCACGCTCAGCGTCTCGACATGGCCTACTTCGAGTCGAAGAGCTCGGGTCAGCTGGTGGCGACCATGAACGACGACGTCAACCAGCTCGAGCGCTTCCTCGACGGCGGCGCCAACTCGTTGATCCAGGTCGGCGTCACCGTGGTGGCGGTGGGCGCAGTGTTCTTCGTCATCTCGCCGTTGATCGCGCTGCTCGCCTTCACGCCGATCCCGCTGATCATCTGGGGCGCCTTCTTCTTCCAGCGCAAGGCCGGCCCGCTCTACGCCGACGTGCGCGAAAAGGTGGGCGATCTCGCCAGCCGGCTCTCCAACAACCTCTCCGGCATCGCCACCATCAAGAGCTTCACCAGCGAGGCGCGGGAGGCCGAGCGGCTGCGCACGGTCAGCGAGGCCTACGTGGAGGCCAACCGCCGCGCCATCCGGGTCAGCTCCGCCTTCATTCCGGTGATCCGCATGGCGATCCTGGCCGGCTTCCTGGCCACCTTCACCGTGGGTGGCATGCTGGCGCTGCGCGGCGACCTCAACGTGGGCGCCTACGGGGTGCTGGTATTCCTCACCCAGCGCCTGCTGTGGCCGCTTACCGGCCTTGCCGAGGTGATCGACCTGTTCGAACGCGCCATGGCCAGCACGCGGCGTATCCTCGACCTGCTGGCGGTGCCGATCACGGTGAAGGACAACGAAGGCAAGCCGCTAGCCGAGCCGGTGCGCGGCGAGGTGAGCTTCGCAGCGGTGGGCTTCCGCTATGCGGCCAGCGGGGTCGGCGTCGACGGCATCAGCCTGCACGTGCCCGCTGGCAACACCCTGGCGCTGGTGGGCGCCACCGGCTCCGGCAAGTCGACCCTGATGAAGCTGCTGCTGCGCTTCTACGACCCCTCGGCCGGTGAGGTGAGTATCGACGGCCAGCCGATTGCCGAGGTCAGCCTCGAATCGCTGCGCCAGGCCATCGGCCTGGTGAGTCAGGACGTCTATCTGTTCGAGGGCTCGATCCGCGACAACATCGCCTACGGCAAGCCCGATGCCAGCGAAGAGGCAGTGATCGAGGCGGCACGCACCGCCGAGGCATGGGAGTTCATTCAGGCGCTGCCCCAGGGGCTCGATACCGCCGTGGGCGAGCGCGGCGTGCGCCTGTCCGGCGGCCAGCGTCAGCGCCTCTCCCTGGCCCGGGCGCTGCTCAAGGACCCGCCGATCCTGGTACTGGATGAAGCCACCAGCGCGGTGGACAACGAAACCGAGGCGGCCATCCAGCGCTCGCTGGCCAAGATCGGCCACGGCCGCACCGTGATCATGATCGCCCACCGGCTCTCCACCATCGTTCATGCCGACGAGATCGTGGTAGTCGACGGCGGCAAAGTGGTAGAGCAGGGCAGCCACGCCGAGCTGCTCCAGCGCGGCGGTCGTTACGCCGCCCAATGGCGGGTACAGACCGGAGCGCTGGAGGAGAGCGAGGTGCTGGGCTCTGCCTAGGCTGAGCGGCGGTGACAGTGCGACAGCAGCCGTTTACCTCACCAGTAGGGCGTCGAGCCTGACCGGCACCTCATCGCCGATCTGTTCGTAGCCGAGCAGCAGCATCACCGAGCGCAGGGTGGGGTCCGCCATCAGCGCCTGGCCATCCAGCGCCACCCGCTCGGCGTTGGTCACCTGCACCTCGGCGCTGCTTGTCTTGGTGAAGCGCACCGGCAGCGACTCCTGGCGTACGTTGTTTCCTGAACGCACCGTCATCGTCAGAGTTTCCACCAGCGACTCGCCCACCTCGAGCCGCTCCAGCCGCTCGGGCGGAAACTGGGTGGTCAGGGTGGCCATGGGCCGCTCGGTCAGGCCGGAGAGCCACGGCGGCAGCGGCCCCAGCCGCTCCACCACGTCGCTCTGGTTGAGCCGCAGCGGCAGCTCCAGGGTGCCGTTCGTACTGGCACTGCCGCTCAGCCGGCGCACCTCGTGCTGGCGGGGGATGGGGCCGTCGGGGGCGATCTGCATCACGGTGGCCGACACCCGCGAACGCTCCGGGTCGAGCTCCCAGGCGGAAAGCGGCAGGGCAAACAGCAGGGCGGTGGCGCCCAGCGGCAACAGCGAGAAAGAAGCGAAAAGGCGTTTCATGAGCGGTGCGTCTCCAGGAGCGAAAGGCTCACCCCAGAAGACACGCCAAACGCCGGGAAGTGCCCGACGCAGCGGCGCGAATTTGCCGCCGCCCAGGCTCTGGCCACGCCCATCAGCTTTCGCTATCATACGGCGGCGCAATGCAGGGCCTATAGCTCAGTTGGTTAGAGCAGGGGACTCATAATCCCTTGGTCGCTGGTTCGAGTCCAGCTGGGCCCACCATTAAAATCAATCGCTTGCGATTCTTGCTTGGCGATTCCCATAGTCCGAGGGTACACTGCCGATCCTTCAGCCCCCCTGGAGATTTTCAGTCCACTCTAGTGCCACGCTCGACCAGACCCACCGACGAATGATCACTGGCATCGAGCCATACACCGAATTTTTAGCGGCTACAGTCGCGACTTGGCCTTGTCGTTTCACTTTCTGGCTTTGAATATCACCGACGCGAGATATGGAACTCATCAATTTTGTATGGTTTCCCGCAGGGGAGGGAAAATGATTTCATGCATAACTATTTGCCCTCTGCCTTGGCCAAGATTTGCAAAAGCATCTCCGGCACCTCTCCCTCGGCCTTGAGTGTTGCCGTGCGGTACGCAAGCTGATTCTTTGAAAGCTTTATGCCTGTATCAGTCTCTACGCTTTCGCAGGCCGTAAACCATTCCTTCCAGTTCTCGGAAAGAAACGTTTCAAGGTGATCTTCAAAGATTGCTACTTTGTCAGCAGCAACGGCAGATGGAAAATCTTCTTCAGGCATACCGAAATACCGCAGTAGCTTGCAGTTCTCCGTTGCATGGTTGTTTCGCTCTCTATCGATATCTTCTTGCTTTTTGTTTTTCGCTTTGGCGCGCGCCTCAAACCCGCCATCCGCATCAAAGAGTGCGTAAACAGGCACGCCAATTGAGGTCAGGATCGCATGCGCGAGCGGTATTGATGTTTTTGATCCTACGGGAACAATCGAGACATCTGCCGCCTCAAGAGAGCCGAGAGAAAACCTATCGCCGATACCGTAGAACACGGATGACTCTGTCGGGCCTTCCACGAGGAAAGCACGGTTCGCGAAAAGTGCTATGGCGAGCTGGTCGGCAACGTTATGGTCAAGCCGACGATCTACTACATCACCGTCCACTACTCCCTGAAGCGTAGTTTTCACATCAGCAACCGTTGCGTAGTGAACAGAAACTACCGGAGTCGCGTCAGCCGATCTCGTCAGCCGTCTAACCTGGTCGAAATGGCGAGCCTCAAGGAAGTAGGGGCTATGAGTTGCATAAGTCACTTGGATGCGTTTACCAGTATCTTCAGCGAGCGACCTGAGTACCTTTGCAAAGGCTTGAGCCTGGATCGGGTGCTGAAAGAGCTCCGGCTCCTCGATAGCTAAGCAGATGACCCCCTCAGCTGAAGCTGCGCCCGACTGTGCCAAGAGCTGGAGCGCCGAGATCAGAATCGTGCGCTGAAAGCCATGCCCCTGTCGTTCCACAGCTGTCTCGGTTGTGCCATCGAGAACTGCCACCTCGAATGTGGTCCGGGGTGCCTTGAGCTCTACCTCCGCTGGGGAAACCGTGACAGCCCGACCAGGTGAATAAGACGTGACGATCTGATTGAGCTGAGTGGTAATGGAATCAAGCTGTTCCTTGAACTTTTCCTCGTAGACTTGTTGCTGCTTCGTACGCGACTCCTCGACAATTTTCGCGATTTCCTCATCAGCGGCGGTACGATCAACTGAACGCTCAAGAATTCTGCCAATGATGCTCGACTTTCCATCGACCGACTCTTCGCTTGCGCGAAGGTCGGCAGTGACCAGGACGAAGTCGAAGAGACCGCTCATCTTGCCGCCGCTGTTGAAGCCAAAAAAATTTGTCTGGAGTGCTTCGGGAGCGTCGACAAGTTGATCGGTGTGATCAGCCTCCCATGCCGTCATCGCTTGTTCAACGGCTGCGCCTGTGTTGGCTGACGGGAGATTCAACTCTGAGCGGTTACGTCGAAGTTCGGCGTACAGTTCCTTCTTCGTGGTCGCACTACCTGCCGCCTTGATTGCGTTGAAATCCGGGAAGCTCTTTGCATTGGCGGAGAGCACATCGGATCCATCAGATGATCGGCGCTTCCATGCGGTGAACGAGGAGGCTCCTTCCGGCGCGTACTTGCCAAGCGCCTCACGGTCCTTTTCGGTGAGGTCAGAGAATGTGACCTGAACCTCGATGTCCTCGTCAATCGCCCCAAAGGAGCAGTCTTGCTCTGTCAGCGCCCCGGGCTTGCCGTTGAAGAACCAATCGAGTGCACGGAGCACGGTTGATTTTCCAGCACCGTTCGGCCCGATGAAGGTCGTAACGGAATCAAAGGGAATCGTCACGTTTTTCAACGTGCGAAAGTTCTTGATGCGAACGGATTGGATCTTCATGACAACTTTTATCCTTTAGCCGCTTCTGACAGCACGTCATCCACCGACCGTGCCACGATGTACCTTGTCGGATTCTCGCCCACGGCCAGCGCTTGGAAGTGCGCCTTGCCGCAGGCGATCTTCGCGCCCTCCTTGTGGCGCAGATCGTCTGCGAAGAGACTGCCCTTGGTCTCGACCACAAAGTACAGCCGCTGCGTTCCGTCTTCCTCAATCAGGACGGCCCAGTCCGGGTTGTAGGTCCCCAGTGGCGTGGGCACCTTGAACCAGCCCGGCAGCTTGGCGTAGAGCTTGACGGCGTCGTTCTTCTCCAGCGCGTCGGCGAAGTCGCGCTCGGTGGTGGAGTCGTAGACCACGTGCTCGTAGATGGACTTAGCCGTGTCCATCAGCATGTTCTTCAGGTAGCCAATCAGTTCTTCCTGCTCGAACAGTTCCTGTGCATAGACGTGCTGATCGCCAAGGCGTTGGTATTTGATACCGTCGACCAAGGCCAGGCGCTTACAGCGGTTGATGGTCTCTGCGGTCAGTTCGATGAACTGCTGCGGGTTGCGCTTGAAATCGTCCAGCCGCCCGCTGCCGCTCAGGATGGTGGCGATGCTTCGGCGGGTGAGCTGGGTGCGATCCTGGAGGTCGGTGAGCAGGTCCGGCAGTTCGATGTCTGTCTCGTCCAGGACGACGGTTGCCGCGCCCGCTTTCTCCGTCGCCTCCACTCCAGCCTTGCCGATGGCGATGTCGGCCTTGCGCCATTGCAGGCGGGCCTTGGGGATGGCCGGGGCTTTCTGGAGCGAATCGATGCAGTTCTGGATCAGCTTGTCGTTGTCGAACTGCACCCGATAGGTCGTTTTGTGCTTGATGTGATCCCAAAGCTCCTTGAACTGGGGGCTGAGATAGACCCCCTTGCGCACGGCAACCTGCTTGCGCTCGTCGGCGTTCTTGATCTCCAGGCGGCCCGATACCTTGCGCAGCACCTCGGCGATTTGACTGCGCTGCGCGTCAAACTCTGCAGGTAGCGCCAAGGTTCCATCCTTCAGTGCTGTCTTCAGCGAGTCCTGGACCTTGCCCTTGGCATCGATGTGGCCGGTGGCTTTCAGGTGTTCCCACAACACCTTCGATTGATCGACGCCCAGAGGAACGGTGTGGCCATCGGTCCCGGTAACGGCGATGGTGGCGAACTGGTGCGGCTCGACGATGCCAAAGCGGATGCCGGTGTCGTCCTCGATTTCCTTCTGCAGGTTCTCGGCGAACTGCTCGTAGTTCTCTGTGGCGATCACAGTGAGGGTATTGACTTCGAAGCCACGCACCCGCTCACCGTGCTGATTCACGCACAGACGCAATCCGCGACCGATGGTCTGCCGACGTTCGCGCTCGGTCTGAATATCGCGCAAAGTGCAGATCTGGAACACGTTGGGGTTGTCCCAGCCTTCCTTGAGTGCCGAGTGGGAGAAGATGAACTTTAGCGGAGTATCGAAGGACAGCAGCTTTTCCTTTTCCTTCATGATCAGGTTGTAAGAGCTCGTTTCAACATCCTCTTTCTTTGACGACTTCTTGAGCTCCATATCTTCAAAGGGCGTAACTATTCGTTTGTCAATGGAGAAGTAGCCGTTGTGAACGTCCTCGGCGGCACTGTCCAAGTCAATTTCCTCAAACAGGCTTTGGAATGCAGGTAGTTTGGCCGCCCGGCGATACTCCTCCTCGAAGATACGGGCGTAATCGCCTTTGGCAGGGTTGCCGTCCGCGTCATAGGACCGGTACTTAGCCACTTCGTCGATGAAGAACAGCGATAGCACCTTGATCCCGAGCGGGCGTAGCCGCTTCTCCTTATCGAGGTGCTCCCTAATGGTGCGGCGGATCATCTCTCGCTGCACGGTCAGGGAATCCACATCACCATGGGCCTGGCCCGGTCTGAGATAGGTCTCGCCACCGGGGTAGCGCAGCTCCAAGAACTCTTCACCCTTGGCGGTATTGATCTCGCCGACGCGAAAGTCGGCGTAGATGGCGCGCTTGGTGACCTGTTCCAGGTCGTCACCGTCGGAGACCGTCACCTCCTGACGTCTCACCCCTATTGCATTCTGAACGTCCAGTTCGACTTTGGCGCTGATGGTTCCTCGTTTGTTCGATACCGACACCAGCCGAACGAACGGCTTGTTGTGGGCATCCTCTACGGTTGCGGATGCTACTTCGATCTGCTTGACCAACTTGCGCTCGTAGGCGTCTACCGCGTCAAGGCGGAACACCATATGGTGCTTGTCCACATGGGTTGCCGAATAGCGTAAGGTGCACAGCGGATTCATAGCATCGAGGGCTTCTTTTCCCGCGCCTTTCAAGCCGCCATCCACGCTTTGTGGTTCATCCACAATCAGCACCGGTCTGGTGGCCTTGATCAGGTCAATCGGACGCTCGCCGCCAGTCTTTTCACTGTCCTTGTAGAGGTTGTTAACGTCCTTCTTGTTGATGGCACCAACGGTGACTACCATGATCTGAATGTTCGAGCTGGTGGCAAAATTTCTGACCGGGCCGGGCTTGCTGGAATCGTAGAGGAAGTAGTCGAAGGGTACGCCGGCGTAGAGTCCCTTGAAGTGCTCCTCGGTGATCTGCAGTGTTTTGTAGACACCTTCCTTGATCGCCACCGACGGCACCACGATGACAAATTTGGTGAAGCCATAGCGCTTGTTCAGCTCAAATATGCTGCGCAGGTAGACGTAGGTTTTGCCGGTACCGGTTTCCATCTCGACAGTGAAATCGCCCGAGACAAGCGAGCCGGACGGCGGCAATCCGCCGCGCAACTGGATGTCGGCCAGATTCTGGTGCAGCTCGTCGTCCAGCAAGGTAAGGCGGTTACCGACGCCCAGGTCCGATTCAGCCACACCGAGGGTCAACTGCTCCGGCTTGGTTCCCGGAAACATGTCACCTGCAGCCGGTGGTGGCACTTTCATGGTCACCGTGAACTCGGTACGGCACACCTCTTGGCCGCGAAATAGATCGCAGACCGCTTCTATGGCCTGCAGCTGGTAGTCGAGGTTGGGCTCGAAGTGCAGTTTCATGGCGTACCACCCTGTACGCCACCCTTCGGGCGCACTGTCGTGCGTGCAAATTCACTGCCGTGATAATTTGTCATGACCAGACCCTCACAGACTACGCACGTTTTGGATGCCGTGTTGCTCCAGGATGGCGGCCATGTTGGTTTTGGCCACGTCGTTGGCAAAGGCGCTGTCGCGGAAGACACAGGTGGTGTCACCGGCCGGGGCGAGTGCTTCGTGCCAGGTGACGATGCCTTGGGCTAGGGTTTCGACATCGTCCACGGTGATGTTCTCTGCGAGGCAGGCCATGAGCACGCCGGCGCCGACGGAATGCACTGTCTTGCCGGCGATTTTGCGCTGCTCAATGGGCACGCACAGGTCCAGGCCCAGCTTGAGCAGCAGCTCGTAGAGCAAGTCATCCTCGCTGCGACCTGGGAGGATGTGTTCCTGATGGTCAAGAAGCGAAGCTTCCAAGTCCTCAGGCTGCGGGTTCCAGGCGCGGATGTTGGAGGTGTCGAGCTTGAAGACGCGAAAGCCGGTGTCACCGGCGAACATTGGGCTGTCGGCTTTGATCTTGGCAGACGCGCGGCGCAGGCGTTCTTTCGTCAGCTCAGCGATTGTTCGAGGCTTTCCAAGTCGGTCGCAGAATTCAGCAGCGATCTTCTGCTCCTTATTCGTGGGGTCGAGCGGCTCGGGTAATTGGACGAGAACAAACCTTCGAGATGGTTCGGCTTCTGCACTCGTAAGCATTGTCCCGTGACCCGTTGTCCCAGATCCAGCGAAAAAGTCCAAGATCAGATCCCCGGGCTCAGTCAGGTAGGAGATCAGACGGTGTAGATCTCGATAGCTCTTCGGATTTTGAAAGACCATCTGCCCGTCGAACAAAGCTGCAAAGTCCTGACTTGCTTTCTGTGCATAGCTGAAAATCACACTTCGGAGGACCTGGTCATCCTTTTCAAATAGGTTCCGGCGGATGGACGGAATTTTTTTCTCATCCTCTCCAAACACGATGTTGCCTGCATCGATCTCTTGCTTCATTCTCTCGTAGGTAGGCCATACCCAGCCTCGGCTTGGCACGGTGCAGGCCTTGCCCGTCTTGGGGTGCGGCACGTCATAGCGGGGACCGCCACCCCCAGGCCAGCTGGGATCGCCATCGTCACGGTAAGGGCCCCTCTTGTCGACTTTCGTAAAGCGCGCTAGAGGAAGACGAGGGTCATCCTCGACAAACGTCGCGTAGTGCTCCTTTAACCCGGCGAGTACTGCCACCCAGTTGTCGTTGTGTTTCTTACGTAACTCCGCGAAGAGCTCCCTCACCTCGTCAACGCCTTCCTTGGGCGCACGCAGGCGCATATCAAGCTCCGTCAAAAGCTGCTTGTTGCGAGCGTACAAGACCATGTATTCATGACCGGATGAAACCAACTTGGCATCGTTCTTACGGTTTCTGTCAAAGACTAGTGTCGCGATGAAGTTCTCTTCACCGCAAAGCTCATTGAGCACTGTTCGGAGATGGCCAAACTCTTTATCGTCAATACTCACCAACAGAAAACCATCCGCTCGGAGCAAGTCCCAAGCCAGCTTGACTCGCGGGTAGATCATATTCAGCCAATTTGTGTGAAAGCGCCCGCTAGCTTCCGTATTGCTGCTGACTGGCTGCCCACCCTCAAGCTGACCAGTGAACGCCAAGTAGTTCTTTACGTTGTCTTGAAAGTTGTCCGAGTAGACAAAGTCGCTACCGGTGTTGTACGGCGGATCGATGTAGATCAGTTTGACCTTGCCGGCATAGCTCTTCTGCAGCAGTTTGAGCACTTCGAGGTTGTCGCCCTCTATCATCAGGTTCTGGGTGCTGTCCCAATCCACGCTCTCCACGGGACAGGGCCGCAGCGTGCCGGTGGAGGGCGTGAGCGCCAATTGCCGCGCGCGGCGCTTGCCATGCCAGTTCAGGCCGTACTTCTCGTCAGCGTCGGTGATGGCCCGTTCGCCGACCAGCGTCTTGAGGACATCCACGTTCACTGCAACGCCATTCGGCCCCTCGGTGATGAGTTCCGGGAATAGCGCCTTGAGCTGCTCAATGTTGCCAGCAACCAGATTCGCGGACTGGGCCAGTGGGCTCTCGGCGTCGATTATCTTCATCTTTTTCTCCGTCATTCGTTCGATCTTCAAAGCTGTTCGCGTGCTGCAGCCAATTGGGCCAGCACGCGCTTAAGCGCGAGGTTGAGCTCAACCTGTCGCGCCAGTTGTTTTTCCTTGCCGGCCTGCGTGCGCAAGCGGGCCGCCTCGGCCTCCAGCCGATCGCATTCCCGAAGGGCATGGCGGCGGGCCGAGGCCTGCTCCGGGCTGTCGGCCGCCTTGAACGTTCCAGTCAACTTCGCCGCCAACAGGGCCTGCACACTGTCCATCCACCCCTGATAAAGGCCGAAGAGCGTGGATCGCGGTTGACGGGTCAAGGCGACGTCCTGCAGGAACGCGTACGTCGCATCAGGCGAGGGCGTATCCTCGGGGAGTGACGCAGACACGAGATTTCCGTCCAGTACCATCTTGCCCGCTTCATTCTGTGCCCAGCGTTTATGCGCCAGGGATAGCGTAAGGCGCTGCTCAGAGCGCAGCAGCAACAGAACCGGATATGGGACCGCACGGTGCACCAGTTCGGCGAGGCGGACCGCATTCACTGGCTTCGCTTTCCCATGCCCGGACTGGCTACGCAAGGTCACAACAAGCACAGCGATCTCCAGGTACTCGCGCAACTCGTCGTGGTAGTCGGGTATGCCAATGGTGTTCGGCTTGAGTGCCGCGACCCACTGAATTTCTTCGATGGCCTCGGTGATCAGACGCTTGTCAGTGGCGGTGGGCGCGCCGTTCTCAAGGAGCAGCTTCTTTGGCACGCGCTGATCGACCCGGCAGCTCGCAGGTAGGCCGAGCGCTAAGATGAGCTCTGGTGTTCCCAGCGTCGGCATCAGGTGTCGTCCTCGGGAAGGACAACGAGGAAAGCCAACACCTCGAAGTCATTGCTGCCTGCGAACTCGCCCTTGAGGGCGTGCGTGCCACCGGGCGAGAACAGGCTGGCGACGGCGCGTTCTTCGTGCTTGCCGGCCACCGAGGCCACGGCGGCGCTGAGCAGCTTCTGGGCGTGACGCATGTCCTCGCCGTGCTTGGTAGCCCTGTCGAATCGGACGCAGGCACCAACGTCAGGTAGCTCCCGCCCCAACGCCAGGCGCTTGAGGCGGTCGAGAATGCGTTTGGCTTGGGTATAGGGCAGCAACACAGCTCCGTCATCGCCCACGTGAATAAGGTAATACGGTGCCAAGGGGTAATCTGATTCCTTGGCTTTGTGTGCCGCTGAGCCCTCGGCGCGCAGGCAGAAGACCAGACCCGGCGGAATGTCAGCATCGATACTGGTGGTGACTGCATAGGCGCCCAGTGGCTGATTGTCCAGTTTGCCCGGGTGCGCCTTGAGGTACTGGGCCAGATCGATGCGGAAGTCGGTGAGCGTTAGATCGGTGATCGAGACGCCTGTGGACAGGTCCTCCAGGTCGATGACTGTGTCCTGCAGCTTGAGCAGCTGCTTGCGGCGGTACTCCAGATCGTTCATCGGATCGCCGGACTGCTGCTCGATCAGGTTTTCCTCGCCGGTGGCGGAGACGTCGAGCAGCACCATGCGGCCGCTGACGCGTTGCTCTAGGTTAATGTATTCCTCCAGCTCCATGTTGGGCCAGAAGTTGACGAGCTGGATGCGCGCATTGGGCGAACCGATGCGGTCAATGCGGCCGAAGCGCTGGATGATGCGCACCGGGTTCCAGTGGATGTCGTAGTTGATGAGCCAGTCGCAGTCCTGCAGGTTCTGACCCTCAGAGATGCAATCGGTGGCGAAGATTAGGTCCAGCTCGCCTTCGGCGGCCAGTTCTTCCGGTCGCTCCTTGGAACGCGGCGAGAAGGCGGTGAGCAGGGACGCCAGGTCCTTGCGCAGGTTCGGCAAGGTGCTCTGATTGCGGCCGGTGCCGGTGATCAGCGCGGACTCGATGCCGAGCTTGTCCTTGGCCCAGGGTGCGAGCTGTGAGTACAGATACTGGGCGGTGTCCGCGAAGGCGGTGAAAACGATGATCTTGCGGTTGCCGGGGTTGATCGGATCGCAGCACTTGGCTTCGATCATGTCGCGCAGCGCGATCAGCTTGGCGTCGCGCGCCGCGTCCACCTGCTTGGCGGCCGCGTGCAGCGTGGCCAGGCGGTTGCGGTCTTCGATGAGGTCCTGCTTCCAGCGGATCAGGTCCACATCGCTAAGCAGCACCTTGACCTTGCGACCGACGAGCAGGGTTTCGAAGGCCGGATCGTCAATATCCACGTCCGCAATGTCGAGTTCCTCGATCTCTTCGGCCGCGTCTTCGATGCGGGCCAGGGTGGTCACTACGTCCCGGAGCTGCCGTTCGACCGTCAGCGTGAACGATGACACTGCGCTTTCCATGCGCTTGAGCACATTGACGCGCAGCAGGTGAATCAGGCTTTCCTCGCGGTCCAACTGGCGGAAGAAGCTTTCGCCGCCACGAATCTGGGTGCTGTACTTTGCGTCATAGGCGGCCTGTTTGTGCGGCAGGACGTAGCGCAAGGGCGCGTAGCTGGCGAGGTTGAGCCTGCGGATTTCTAGGTTGATGTCGCGGATGCTGCGAAATTCGCCGGCTCGGTCCACGTCGGCCTTGATGTTGATCGGCGGCAGTCGGTCCGGGAAACGCCCAGTCTCGGCAGTGCCGTAGTACTTTTCGATGTGCTTGCGCGAGCGGGCGATAGTGAGGTGATCCAGCAGGGTGAAGTAGTCGAAGCCCAGCATTTCAACCAGCTTGTTGGGGCTCTTCTCAGATTCATCGAGATTAAGCCAGCGGTTGAACTGGGTCTGCGCCTTGCGTGTGGTCGCCTCGATGCTGGAAATACCATGCTCCAACAGTGCGGTATCGTCGCCCTCTGTAACGAAAGCAATCTGGTTACGCAGATCGGCTAGGCGGTTATTGACTGGTGTGGCCGAGAGCATCAGCACCCGCGTCTTGACGCCTTCCTGGATGATTCGACGCATCAAGCGGTCGTAGCGAGACTCCTTGCCCTTGTGCGTGGCCTTGTTGCGGAAGTTGTGGGACTCATCGATGACCACCAGGTCGTAGTTGCCCCAATTGACGTGCGACAGGTCAATGTCGCCGGACATGCCGCCGTCACGCGACAGGTCGGTGTGATTCAACACATCGTAATTGAAGCGGTCGGCCGCCAGGATGTTGCGCTTGTCGTTGGTGGTGTAGAGCGTCCAGTTGTCGCGTAGGCGTTTGGGCGCCAGTACCAGTACTCGGTCGTTGCGCAGCTCGTGATACTTTATGATCGCCAGCGCCTCGAAGGTTTTGCCAAGGCCCACGCTGTCGGCGATGATGCAGCCGCCGAAGCGGTTGAGCTTGTCGATGGCGCCCACCACGCCGTCGCGCTGGAACTTGAAGAGCTTCTTCCAGACCACCGTGCTGCGGATGCCGGTGGCCGACTTGACGATGCGCTCCTCGTCCATTTCGTCGCCGCTGTCACGAAACAGGTGATGCAGGATCAGGGCGTAAATCGAGTAGGGATCACGGTGCTCACCCATGGCACGCAAAACTTCAACTAGGGCTTCGCGAGCCTCGGGTTGGGTAGGTAACGCGTGCCACTGCTGATCGAACCAGGCGGCGAACTGCGCGGCTTCGGCGGCGGATTCCGACGCCTGGACCAGACTCATGGGATTGCCGGGAGTCAGCCCAAGTCCATCGGTGGTGAAAGCGAATGAGCCCAACACGACTTGCGCGGGCGTCGCGCCCGAATTGCTCATTACCGCTGCCCCTTGGGGCACCGACCCCAATGCCCGGCGCAACTCAACCTTGCTGTTGATCCACTTCGCGCATTGGTTTGCCAACCAACGAACCTGCAAGCGATTGCGCGCAGCCCGGTCGCCTTCCCCGCCAAGGAATTCAAGCCTATCGTCATCAGGGGACAGAATCAGTTGGACACGATCCAGCTCAGACAGCGCATCCCGCAGTTCGGCGAAGGCAAAGAGAGAAAACGATGGTGTTACACAGCTGAGCTGGTTGCCACGCTTGAGGTGCGGACGCATCAAGTCGATGACCCGGTCTGCGCCAGTGTTATGAATTAGCTTCATGGTCAGCGGCCTTCCTTCGGTGGGTCAGGGTTGTTGACGCCTTGATCCACAAACGACTGCTGCTTGATCCAGTTGTCGATGTCCGCACGCGCGAATCTCCATGTTCCACCCACCTTGAAGGCTGGAATTTTCCGGGCAGCCGCCAAGCGATAGACCGTGCGTTTGCCTACCTTGAGGTAAGCGGCAACCTCCTCGAGAGTGAAAATTTCGCCGGTATCGTCTTTCATCGCGTCCATCCAGACTTGGGAGCCGTGTCACTGGTGATGGTATTTTTGGCAAGAATACGGCAAACCTGTCCATATCTGAACAGCTTAAGGCAGACAGGCGGGGGCATGATCGACCCGGCAAATCAGGCCCAACTTAGTCGCTGGGCCGAGTCCGGTTGAGCCCACCATTCTTTGTTACCTTCCTTTATCCTCTGCTACCGAGCAAGCTCACGGCTCCTGCCCAGTCAGCATCCGCAACGTGGCTTCGCTGGAGATTGCCTGACCGGGTTCCTCACCCCACAGCATGCCGATGGGTACGGCGTAGCAGCCTGGCACCTTCAGCCTCAGGCAGTGGTGGCCGGTATAGATCAGCATGCCACCCTGGAAGTGCTCGCCAGCTTGATCGGCGAGTCGGGCGAGGCCGGCTGCGTCCTTGGCCTGTATGCTGGCGGCCCGCTTAACCTCTACTCCCCAGAGTTCCTGGCCGCGCTCGATGACTAGGTCGACCTCAACCTGGTCCTTGTCCCGGTAGTGGGAGAAGCGCAGCTCGGGATCGACCCAGGAGGCTTGGGCCATCAGCTGCGCCACCACATGGCTCTCCAGTAGGGCACCGAAACGCTCGGCCTGGGTCAGCCACTGGCTTGGCGCTAGTCGAGTCAGGGCGGCGGCCAGCCCAGTATCGACAAGGTGCAGCTTAGGGCTCTTGATCAACCGTTTAGCATGGTTTCGGTGCCAGGCGGGCAGCTGCTGTATAAGGAACAGCCGCTCCAGGATGCTCAGGTACTTGGTTACCGTGCTGCGTTCCATGCCCAATTCCTTGCCAAGCGTACTCACGTTGAGCAGGTTGGCGGTCCGGTAGGCCAGCAGTTCCACCAGGCGCAGCATCCCATCCTCGTCCTGAATGGAAGCAATGTCCCTCACGTCACGCTGGATGATGGCGTTGAGATACTGGCGGTACCACTGCCGTGCTCGGTGGGGAGGGCGACGGTTCGGCTCGGGGTAGCCGCCCTGACAGATGACCTCTGCCGTAGGGGGGAGCGGTATGGTGTCGGCGGCCATCTTGGGAGAGAGGTTCCCTTCTATGAGATTGGCCAACAGGGAGAATTGGCTGATACGTTTTTCCTGCTCGGCCATAGGGTGCAGGTAGATCACCTCCATACGGCCGGCCAGGGAGTCCTGCGCCTTGGGTAGTAATAGGAGGTTGGCGGAGCCGGTGAGCAGGAAACGGCCTGGCGAGCGGTCCCGGTCCACTACCGATTTGATAGCCAGAAGCAGCTCTGGGGCCCGCTGGACCTCGTCCAGGGTAACGCGCTCCGGCAGGCCTTCGATGAAACCGAGCGGATCCTGCTGGGCCGCCTCCAGCAGGGTGGGGTCATCCAGAGTGAAGTACGCCCGCTCGGGCTCTATGCGCTTGGCAAGGGTTGTCTTGCCGACTTGTCGTGGGCCCAGCAGGCAGACCACCGGAGTATCGGCGAGCGATTCCACTACACGGTCACGAATCAGGCGAGGTAGGTAAGACGTGGCCATGTCCAATCTCCAGCATCGTCCAGTTGTTGGTTATTGTAGCGTCCAATTGCTGGTTAGGTAAGCGTCCAGTTGCTGGTTAGGTAAGCGTCCAATTGTTGGTTAGGTAAGCGTCCAATTGCTGGTTAGGTAAGCGTCCAGTTGCTGGTTAGGTAAGCGTCCAGTTGCTGGTTAGGTAAGCGTCCAGTTGCTGGTTAGGTAAGCGTTCAATTGCTGGTTTCGGTTCGCCCAAGCCGCTTCGCCCACCTCAAAGCTCGCCATCGGATGCGATCAGCTGTCGTCATTTTGATACTCGAGTGCCTGAAATTCTCAAAGAGTGTGGATCGTTATCCGATCCATGAACCGTCTTCCCCGCGGGGCTGTATAAGGGATACAGCGCATCGGCAACCAGTGGCCCCATGACATGCGATTTGATGCTGCGCTGCGCGGTTTCGACGACTTGCGCTCCGGCCAAGGCGTCGAGTGTATACCGAGGCCGGGGCGGTTGCTTGGTTGCCAAAAAAATCAAACTGGATGATTGGTCGTAATTGACCCTGTTGAGAGGGAAATGCCATGAGAATGCTATCTATCGGACTGTTGACCGGTGTGCTGGCCCTGGGGCTTGCTGGCTGCGGTACCACCACTGGCGAGCGAGCGCTGAGTGGCGCTGGCCTGGGGGCAGCCGCCGGCGCCGGCACCGCCGCCATGACAGGCGGCAACGTGACCAGGGGGGCGGTGATCGGTGGTGGCTTGGGCGCTGCCGCCGGGGCGGCCACCACCAGTGATGACATCGACCTGGGGCGCCGGCGTCGCTAACGCCACTCCAGGTCCACCGCGATTGGATCATGGTCCGAGGAGCGGAAGGGGTCGGGGCGGAAGTGGGGCGCTGCGTTGTCCGGCCCATCGTAGCCGAGGTAGGGCGGCTCATCGGCATTGATGGGCCACGGCCTCACTTCTGCCACTGCTGCGGCCAGTTCTGGGCTTGCCAGGGCATGGTCCAGGTAGCCCGACTCACCGCGGAACACGTAGCTGTAGCGGCGCTCCGGCGGTAGCTCGCGGGCCATCAGGTCCACGAGCCCTTCGCGGGTCAGGGTGAGGATCGGGTCCTCGGCGCCGTAGGCGTTGAGATCGCCGGTCAGCAACAGGCGCTGGTGCCCCTCGGCGGCAGCCAGGCGCTCGAGAAAGCCATTCATCGCCTGCGACTGCTCCACCCGGCGCTGATTCCAGCAGCCCTGACCGCGGTCGATATCGCCCCGTGGTGGGCAGCCGGTCTTGGACTTGTAGTGGGCGGTAACGACGCCGAAGGCCGGGCCGCCGTCCACGCTGCGGAAGAAGGCCGCCAGAGGCGGGCGATGATGAGTGGAGGCGTTGTCGGCATAGAGCTCGCTCACGGCCTCTACCCGGTCTGGCCGGTAGATCAGCGCGAGCTTGATGGCATCGCTGCCCCGGTCGGCATCCCCGCCCACCGCACGATAGCGGATGCCGGTCCGCTCGCTGAGCTGCTCGACCAGGTCGGCCAAGGCGCGCGGATCGTTCTCCACTTCCACCAGGGCCAGGATATCGGCCTGCAATCCCTCGACCGCAGCGGCGAGCTTGGCCCGCTGGCGCTCCAGCTCCTCGGCATTGGCGGCGCCGCGCTGGCCCAGGCTGATGAAATAGTTCTCGACGTTGAAGGTGGCCACCCTTAGCCGCTCACTCGGTGCCGGCAGCGGTTCCGGGCGCGGGTTGGCGTCCTCGAAGCGTGGCTCGATGATCGGGTGCAGGCGGTAGGCATCGAAGGCGTAGGTCAGAATGCCGGTCAGGCCCTGAACGGTGCTGCCGACACGGCGAGTGCCATTCGCATCCAGGTAGGGAATGGGGCTCGGGAAGGCGCGGTAGCTGCCGTCGTCCAGCTCGAGGATGTTCCGCTGATGTGGCTCGCCGGGCGTGTTCGTTGGCCGGAACAGGCGGTTGGCGGCCAGACTCAGTGAGCCGTAGCGGGCGAGCTCGTAGTTGCCGGTGACGGTCAGCGTCTGCGGAAGCGTCAGCAGCAGCCCTTCCTTGCGTGACAGCTGCTCCTCGCTGAGCGGCCAGTCGACTGCAAGCGGCTCGGGCAGTCGATCGCTGGCACAGGTCTCGATCCGCTCGACCCGCTGCAGCTGGATCTGGCCACGGTACTCGCCGGTGCGGGCGTGGAGCTGCAGGTGTGTACCGGGGGCGATGAGCGCCCCATCGCTCGGCGTGGCGCCAGGCATATAGACGAACAGGCCGACGGGGCCATGCTCCGTCGCTTGCTGCAAGTAGAACCCATTCAGCCGCTCACGGCCGAGAAACTCACCGGTCACCACGCCGTCGACGATCACGTCACGGTTGGCGGGCAGGGCCGAGCCTTCACCGATACCCTTGATGGCGGCAAGGTTGGCGCTGGATGGCTCGGGGCAACTGGCAGCTGCCGGGGCGGCTACCAGCACCAGAGCCAGCAGCAGCCCGATTGATCCGGCATGGCGGGTCACGGCAGGGTGTCGGCGCTTGCCAGTAGTGTGCGGCGGGGCGGTGAGAGTCATGGGTTCTCCAGGGTAGAAACCGGCACCGTCTTGGCTACATTAGAGAGTAACAGTGTCTGCCAGCATCATCACCACGCCGTATGCCGCCACGCCCGCGGCCACCGGCCAGCCCAGGGTGCGCTTGTACCACCACACGGCCAGGGTCGCCAGAACGCCGATGGCGGTGGCCAACCAGGAGACGGCATCGGGGCTCACCGGCATCAGCGACACGCCGAACAGGGCGGCGATCATCAGCGGGCCGAGCAGGCTCAGCCACTGGGGCATGGCCTCGAGGCTGTCGTCGCTGGCTTGCCGCGCTAGACGTCGCTGCATCCACAACAGCGGCAGCAGGCGTATCAGCAGGGTGCCCGCCGCCGAGGCGAGTACGGCGATCCACAGGGCGTTACTCATTGCGCTCTCCTTGCGCGTCTTTTCTCTCTGGTGTGTGGCCGAACTTGACGAGCTGGAAGCACAGCGCGCCGCAAACGGCGGCGAGGGGAATCGCCACGTTGGTTAGGCCCAGCAGCGTCAGCAGCAGGGCGCTGAGAATGGTCAGGCCCAGGGCCAGGCTCCAGCGGCGGGAGGTGAAGCGGGGCGCCACCAGCACCAGGAAGAGCGCGGGCAGGGCGAAGGGCAGAATCTCGCCCATCAGGGCCCAGCGCGCGACCAGTTCACCGCCGACCAGGGCGCCCAGCGCCGTGCCGCCGATCCAGCTCAACCAGGCCAGCAGGGCGGCGCCGGTGTACCAGCCGAGGCGCTGGGAGGCGGGCAGTTGCGGCAGGCGGGCGTGGGCCAGGGCGAAGATCTGGTCGGTGAGGCCGTGCATCAGCCAGGGCCACAGGCGGCTGGGTGTCAGCCAGGGGGCCAGGTTGGGGGCGTAGACCACATGGCGCAGGTTGATCAGCAGCGTCATGGCCACCACCAGCCATAGCGGCGCGCCGGCGGCCACCATGCCGACGAACAGGAACTGCGAGGCGCCGGCATAGATCAGCGTCGAGATCGCCACGGCTTCCCAGGCGCTGAAGCCGGCCTGGGTGGCGATCAGCCCGAAGGAGATGGCCACCGGCACATAGCCGCCGAGCAGCGGGACGGCCTCGCTCATGCCGGTCAACCAGGCACGGGTGGGCGAGGAGGTGGCTTGCAGGTTCATGAGCTCTGTTCCTCGTGATAGACGACGCTGAGCAGCAGCGTGGCCCAGCTGTCCCCGGTGCGGTAAAGGTGGGGGCCATCCGCAGCGAAGGTAAGGGACTCACCGGCCGAGAGCGTGCGGGTGTCGCCTTCCGGCCCGGTCTCCAGCGTACCGCTGATCAAGGTGAGCGTTTCACGGGCGCCGGGGGTATGGGGCTCGGCGCGTCGCAGGGTATGCGGCGCGCAGCGCATCCAGTAGGCGTCGACCTGAGGGTGGTCCTTGCCCTGGTCGAGCAGGCGAACCTCAACGCCGTCCTCGCCTAGTGGCACGGCGATAGGCGCCACCAGCGTGCCGAAGGGCACCTTCAGCTGCACCGCCAGACGCCAGATGGTGTCCAGGGTAGGATTGCCGTTGCCCTGCTCGAGACGAGACAGGTTCGACTTGGCAATGCCGGCGGCGGCGGCCAGCTGCGACAGCGACAAGCCCTGCGCCTGACGCAGGGTCTGCAGATGCTGGCCCAGGGTGCCGAGGGAAAGCTTGTCCAAGCGGATGGCCTCAGATTGTTCCTTTTAACGAACGTTCTATAAAAGGAACATGTGTCTGTCAACCTCATTGCGCAGCCAAGCCACAAAAAGTTGGCGCGGCTCATCCGAGCCGCGCCAAGTGTCACGTACTTCTCTTCGTACCTCTATTCGAACTTCTCGTACCTCTATTAGAACTTCAGGCCGTTGCCCATCCGGTCTGGTCCGTCAGCCTCGGCGCATCGCTCGTACTGCCGGGTGGCAGGGCCGCTGCGGTAACCTCCGGCTCATGCGTCATGTCAGCCAGCTTGAACCTGGCGACGGCCTCGTCGAGCCGCTGCGCTTCGGCCTGCAGCTGGCTGGCGGCCAGACTGGCCTGCTGGACCAGAGCGGCATTCTGCTGGGTGGTGTGGTCCATGTCGCCGACCGCGGTGTTGACCTCGCCGATGCCGGTGCGCTGCTCGTTGGAGGCCACGGCGATCTCGTTCATCAGTTCGTTCACGCGCTGCACCGAGGCCATGATCGAGGCCATGGTGCTGCTGGCGCTGTCGGCCTGCTGGGTGCCGGCTTCGACCTGGCGCACGGAGGTCTCGATCAGCTGACGAATCTCGGTGGCGGCGTCGGCACTGCGGGTGGCGAGCTGGCGTACTTCGCTGGCCACCACGGCAAAGCCGCGGCCGTGCTCGCCGGCCCGGGCCGCTTCCACTGAGGCGTTGAGGGCCAGGATGTTGGTCTGGAAGGCGATGGAGTCAATCAGGCCGATGATCTCGGTGACCTGCTGGGAGCTGTCGCGGATCTCCTGCATCCGTGTGACCACGTTGGCCACCACTTCACCGCCCTGTTGAGCCCGCTCGGCCGCCTCTCGGGCCATGTCGCTGGCCAGCGAGGCGTTTTCGCTGTTGCGCTCCATGGTCGAGGTCATCTCCTCCATGCTCGAGGCGGTTTCGGTCAGCGAGGCGGACTGGCGCTCGGTGCGTGCCGCCAGGTCGCGATTGCCGCTGGCGATCTCACGTGAATTGGCGAGGATCTCCGCGCTGCTGTCGCGTACCGTGGCGACGGTGGACGAGAGGCCCTGCTGCATGGTGGCAAGCGCCGTGAAGAGCTTGCCGATCTCGTTCTTGCCGTGGGATTCGACCGGCGAAGAGAGATCGCCGCTGGCCATGCGCTGGAAGTGCTGGACGATTCGCTCCAGTGGACGGATCAGGTTGGCGCTCACCCCGCGGTAGACGATGCCGATCACCACCAGGGCGACGAGTAAGACGAAGACGATCACCCGCTGGGCGATCGTGACCACCGAGCCGAAGTTCTCCGCCCGCGCAGCCCCTTCGGCCTCCACACGATGGAAGAAGCCGACGGCGGCCTGATAGAAGCTGGCGTTCTCCGCGGCGGCCCGCTCGCGCAGCGCCTGGTAAGTGGCCAGATCGCCCCCGGCGAGCGCTTCGGCTTGCGGCCTCAGGCTGTTCTCCAGCAGGGCGTTGAAGCTGGCTTCGATGGGGCCCATCAGCTCCGCATGCTCGGCTCGTACCGGCAGTTCGAGAAAGAGCTCGAAGATGTCGGCCATCTCGTCGAGCTGTGCGTTGAGATGCTGGGCTTGGGCCTGGATATCGGCGTCATGGGCGGTATCGAAAGCGCCGCTGGAGCGCTCGAGCAGCCCTTCGTAAACCTCAGCCATGTCGATGCGGGTGCTCAGCAGCACCGAGTTGGCCCGGTTGAGCGCGGCCTGCTGGGTGACGTTCACCGCGCTGAAGGTATCGAAGCTGCGCTGGCTGTGGTTGACCGCATAGAGTCCCATGGCACTCAAGGCGATCAGCAGGGAGAGAAAGGCGAGCAGGACCAGCGTCCAGCTCATTTTGACGGAAAGGTGGCTCAGGCTTTTCACTTGTGGCTCCTGGCGGCCCCGGGGCAGGGCTCGAATTGCATCGCGATGAAACGAGACGCTCGGCCCGGGGCGGGCCGAGCCGGCCTCAGCTGCTGCTGGCGTTGCCAGCCGAGCCTTCCTGGCGATGGGAGCGAAGTGGGGCCTCCCGGTCCTGAGGGGTGCTGCAGTCGGTGTCCTCATCGGCGCGGGCCATGCGTTCGCGCTCGCGCTCCTCGTCGGCCAGGGTGACCCTGGGTAGCACGAGGTTGAGGGTGAAGGCGGTAATGGCCGCGACCACGATGGGGGCGCCGCCGATGGCGTTCTGTATCCAGTCGGGGAGCAGTGCGATCGCTTCGGGCACCTGGGCGATACCCAGGCTCAGGGCGAGCGCCAGGCCGACGATGGTCATGTTGCGGGCGGAGAGCTCGTCCTTGATCAGCAGCTTGATGCCGGTCATGGTGATCATGCCGAACACGATCACGGTGGCGCCGCCGAGTACCGGATAGGGAATGGTCGTCACCAGGGCGCCGAACTTGGGGCTGAACCCGGCCAGCAGCATGAAGCCGCCGGCAAGCGCCAGCACGAAGCGGCTGATCACGCGGGTCATCGCCACGATGCCGACGTTCTGGCTGAAGGTGGCGGTGGGCAGGGCGCCGAAGAAGGCGCTCAGGGTGGTGGTCAGGCCGTTGCCCAGCAGTCCGCCGGTGAGCTCGCGGGTTCTCAGCTCGCGGTTCATGCCGCCCACCGTGGTGGCCGAGAGGTCGCCGATGGTCTGCACGGAGTTGATCACGCAGATGATCACCATGGCGATGATCGCCGAGGTGTGGAACTCCAGCTCGAAGGGCATGAACTGCGGCACGGCCACCCAGCCGGCCTCGGCCACCGCCTCGAAGCTGACCATGCCCAGCAACAACGCCAGCGCGTAGCCCACCAGCATGCCGACGATGATGGCCGAGAGTTTCACCACGCCCCTGCCGAACTGCGAGGCGACCAGCACCGTGGTCAGGGTAACGAGCGCCACGAACCAGTTGAGCGGCTCGCCGAAGCCGGGGGCTTCCACGTTGCCGCTGCCGGCCATGTAGCGCACCGCAATGTCGTAGAGCGACAGCCCGATCACCAGCACCACGGTACCTGCCACCACCGGCGGGAACAGATGGCGGATGTACTGAATGAAGTAGCCCACCACCATCATGCTGATGCCGCCGATGAGCTGCGCGCCGAGAATGCCGGCGATGCCGAACTGGCCGCCCACGGCGACCAGTGTAGGCACGTAGGCGAAGCCGACGCCGAAGATGGCGGGCAGGCGGGCGCCGAACTTCCATACGCCGTAGAGCTGGAACAGCGTGCTGACGCCCGATGCCAGCACCGCGATCTGGATCAGCAGCAGGCGGTCTTCCACGCTGGCGCCCACCACCCCCGCCACGATGATGGGCGGGGTGATCACGCCGGCGATCATCGCCAGCACATGCTGAAGCGAGAGGGGCAGGGCCTTGCCTACGCTCGGCCTGCCATGAAAGTCAAAGATGGATGCGTTGACTTGCTTGGGCATGAGGACTTCCGATCGGTTCTTGGATTTGTATTACTTCATCTTCCTTGAGTGTCTACAGTAGCTCATTAAATTGTATACAGGAAATATTTTCCAGGTCTGGATAGGCCTCTTTCCCCTGCGACTCGATCCTGCCCTCGACCGGCAACGCTGGTAGTATGTTGGCGGCGTGCCGATGAGGGCCGCCGCTTCCTCGAGGTTGCTGGCGAATGGGCTGCAAGGCCGCTGACGACGAAGCAGCGCGGGGTCTGGGCGGTGGCGGGGCAGGGGCTGATGGCGTATCTGGACTGGGCATGAAATGAGCATCGAAAAACTCAAGACGAAGACCGACGACCTGTCGCTCGAGCTGGCGCGCGCGATCGCGGAGCTGATGCCGGACGTGCTCACGGAAACGCGAGATCGGGATGGCCGCCTTCAGCAGACGATCGACTTCGCTCTGCTGCGCCAGGCGCTGGGTGACGCGGCAGCCGACGAGCAGCAGGAGCGCTATCAGCTCGACTGGCCGGGCAAGCGGGCCGCGCTGCGCGAAGCGAATGCCCCAATCCGCATGGCGCTGCGCCCCGCGGAGCGCGAAAGCGTCGACTTCGCCCACTCCCGCAATCTGTTCATCGAGGGCGACAACCTCGACGCCCTGAAGCTGATCCGCGAGAGCTATCTGGGCAAGGTCGACGTCATCTACATCGACCCGCCCTACAACACCGGCAGCGACCTGATCTACAACGACCGCTTCATCACGGCTAAGGACGAGTACCTGGTGAGAAGCGGTCAGGTGGACGAGGCGGGCGGCAAGCTGGTCGCTAACCTGCAGAGCAACGGTCGCTTTCACTCCGACTGGCTGTCGATGATGTACCCGCGGCTGCGCCTGGCGCGCCAGCTGCTCGCCGAGAGCGGCATCCTCTTCATTTCCATTGACGACAACGAGCGGGCCAACCTCGAGAAGCTGTGCGAGGAGATCTTCGGCGGCGGCAACTTCCTCGGCTGCTTCGTCTGGAAGCGCCGCAGCGGTGCCATGGACGCCGTCACCAATCTGAGTGAAGACCACGAATACGTGCTGGTGTACGCCAAGGCGAAGGCGACGTTGAAGGGTGTGGAGCGCACCTTCGAGAAATACGCCAACCCCGACGACGACCCGCGGGGGCCGTGGATCTCGGACAACCTGAGCGCCGGCAAGCCGGGCGGCGACACCCATTACGCTATTCGCGACCCCGCCACCGGCAATGAGTTCTGGCCGCCCAAGGGGCGCTACTGGCCCTATAGCCGCACGACCATGGCCCAGAAGATCGCCGAAGGCCGCGTGATTTTCCCCAAGCAGGCCACCGGCACCCCCATGCTGAAGCGGTTCGCCGCTGAGGCCATGAAACCGACCATTCCGGTCTCCTCGTGGATCGAGCGGCCCGGTGCCGGCAACGGCCAGAGCACCCTGGTCTCGCCCATGAACAGTGCCGCCACCCGGGCGCTCAAGGAGCTGCTGGGCGAGAAGCTGTTCTCGTTCCCCAAGCCGGTGGATCTGGTCAAGGCCCTGATCGAGCAGGGCGGCCCCCGCGATGCCCTGGTGCTGGACTTCTTCGCCGGCTCCGCCACCACCGCCCAGGCGGTGATGGAGTGCAACGCCAGCGACGGCGGCAATCGCCGTTACATCCTGGTGCAGCTGCCGGAGGCGCTCGATGAGCGCTCCGAGGCGGCCAAGCGCGGCTTTCACTCCATCGCCGAGCTGTCCCGGGAGCGCATACGGCGAGCGGCGGCCAAGGTGCTGGAAGGGCAGTGCCATGACGAGTGGCGCCGCGACGTGGGCTTTCGCGTGCTGAAGGTGGACAGCACCAACTTGAAGGAGCTGCGGCAACGCCCGGAGGCGCTCGCTCAGGGCGACCTGCTCGACGCCGTGGACAGCGTCAAACCCGGCCGCAGCGCCGAGGACCTGCTGTTCCAGGTGCTGGTGGACTGGGGGCTGGACCTGACGCTGCCCATCGCCACAGCGCAGGTACAGGGCAAGACGCTGTACCGCGTCGCGGACGATGCGCTGCTGGCCTGCTTCGACCTGGAGATAACGGAAGCCCTGATCGAGGAGCTGGCGGGCTACAAGCCGCGCCGGCTGGTACTGCGCGACAGCGCCTTCGACTCCGACGCCACGCGCATCAACGTGGAGCAGCAGCTGCGCCAGCTCTCGCCCGTCACGGAGCTGAGGGTGCTCTGATGCCCGTCGTGACCGACATCCGCTACGACGCCGAGGTCGAGCGATACCGCATCTTCGTCGACGGTGCCTACTGCACCAGCGTCAGGCAGCGCACCTTTCCCGCGCTGGGCATCGAGCTGGGCCAGCGGATCGACTGCGACGAGATCAAGCGCCGGGAGACGTTTCACTGGAAGCACGCCTACGGCGAAGCGGCCTGGAAGAAAGAGAAGGTACGCATCGCGCGGGTGAAGGCGATCATCGAGGCGCGCTTCTCGGGCCTCGAGGTGCTGGTGGAAGGCTTCGGCGCCGACTCCAACGACTTCATTCCCGAGCACCCGAAGGAGCCAGGCAAACCCGACCTGAGCATTCGCGGCAAGCAGTCGGGGCAGATCTACTGCGCCCTGGAAGTGTCGGGCACCGAGGTGAGAAGAGGGACGGAATACTGGGTCAGGCCCGACAAGCTGAGCTATGCCCAGAACCACCCCGAACAGCACGTCTGGATCTGCCTGCACTACGCCCGCCCCAGCGAAAAGCTGGTGTTCATCCGGCCCGATCCGAGTCAGTGCTACCAGCCCGTACCGGTGCAAGTGGGCAAGGCCATCGAACATTACGTGCTGTTCGACGACGACTCCCGCGAGACCGGAAGCCTGGAAGATTTCTACGCTTTCCTTCTCTCACAGCGACCCGAGCACCTCCTGGCGAGCCGACATGAAGATCCGATTTAAAGTTCAGCCCTATCAGACCAGCGCCGTCGAGTCCGTGGTCGACTGCTTCGCCGGTCAGCCCAGGGTCGATGAGCGGTCGCCCGGCTTCGAGCTGGGGCGCGAAGCTCGGTCACCGGCCTTCGACGAGGTCGTCGCCAATGCCGACTTCGCCATCGACGAGGCGAGCATTCTGGCGAACGTGCAAGCGGTGGCGCAGCGCCAGAACCTGCCCGCGCCGTCGTCGCTCACCGATTTCACCACCCTGGATGCCAAGGGCGAGCTCGTCCCCGTCAAGCCGGCCTACCGGCGCGATGCCCTGGCAGCCACCGGCGTACACCTCGATGTCGAGATGGAAACCGGCACCGGCAAGACCTACTGCTACATCAAGACCATATTCGAGCTGAACAAGCACTACGGCTGGTCCAAGTTCATCGTCATGGTCCCCACCATCGCCATCCGTGAAGGGGTGGCCAAGTCGCTGGAAATGACCGCCGAGCATTTCGCCGAAAGCTACGGCAAGAAGGCGCGCTGCTTCGTCTACAACTCGAAGCTGCTGCACGAGCTGGAGAGCTTCTCGTCGGATGCCGGCATCAACGTCATGGTCATGAACATCCAGGCGTTCAATGCTCGGGGCAAGGACAACCGCCGCATCTACGACGAGCTGGACGACTTCCAGTCGCGCAAGCCCATCGACGTGATCGCCGCCAACCGGCCAATCCTGATTCTCGACGAGCCGCAGAAGATGGAAGGGGCGGCTACCCTGGAGGCGCTGCCGCAGTTCAAGCCGCTGATGATTTTGCGCTATTCGGCCACTCACCGAACCCGCCACAACCGGGTTTTCCGTCTCGATGCGCTCGATGCCTACCAGCAGAAGCTGGTCAAGAAGATAGCCGTGCGCGGCATTCAGACCCGTGGCTTGGCGGGCACCCACGCCTATCTCTATCTCGAGGGCATCGAGATCTCCAAATCGGCCCCGGTGGCACGTATCGAGCTGGAGGTGCTCCAGGAATCGGGCGCCATCGTGCGCAAGCTACGGCGACTGGCGCTGGGTGACGATCTGTTCGAGGCCTCCGGGCAGCTAGAACAGTATCGCGACGGCTTCACCATCAGCGAGATCGACTGTCATCGCGACACGGTCGAGCTCACCAACGGCCTGGTGGTAAAGGCCGGTGAGGCGCGGGGAGACGTCGCCGAGAGCGACATCCGCCGCATCCAGATTCGCGAGACCATCAAGACGCACCTGGACAAGGAGAAGCAGCTCTTCGCCCAGGGTATCAAGGTGCTCTCGCTGTTCTTCATCGACGAGGTGGCGAAGTACCGCGACTACGCCCGGGCCGACGAAAAGGGCGAGTACGCGCGCATCT
The DNA here is from genome assembly GCF_021404355.1 of Halomonas sp. MCCC 1A11062. Lineage (NCBI taxonomy): Bacteria > Pseudomonadati > Pseudomonadota > Gammaproteobacteria > Oceanospirillales > Halomonadaceae > Halomonas > Halomonas sp. MCCC 1A11062. Next base: position 13,783 of record NZ_JABFTW010000023.1, on the reverse strand, counting down.
TCGAAGAGGAGTACGCGCAGCTCAAGGACGAGTATCTCGCCGAGCTGGCCTTGGACGACACGGCCTATCGCAACACGGCCTATCGCCACTACCTGGCAGGCGTCGAGGTCGCCGCCACCCACAGCGGCTACTTCGCCATCGACAGGAAAACCCGCCGGCTGAAGGATCCCGCCGTCGGGGCGCGCAGCGTCGAATCCGACGACGTGGAGGCCTACGACCTGATCCTCAAGGACAAGGAGCGCCTGCTGTCGCTGGCCGAGCCCACGCGGTTCATCTTCTCTCATTCGGCGCTGCGGGAGGGGTGGGACAACCCCAACGTCTTCGTCATGTGCATGCTCAAGCACAGCGACAACAGCATCTCACGCCGCCAGGAAGTCGGCCGCGGGCTGCGCCTCTGCGTCGACCAGCAGGGCGAGCGGATCGACGCGCCGTCGGTTGTGCACGACATCAACGTGCTCACCGTAGTCGCCAGCGAGAGCTACCAGGATTTCGTCGCGGGGCTGCAGCAGGAGATCGTCGATACCCTCACGGGGCGCCCCGGCAAGTTCGACGAGGCGCAGCTGCCCAGGGTGGAGGATGGGCGCAAGCCTAAGACCAATCCGCTCAACGCCAACTTCGACACGGCGGAATTCCAGGCGCTGTGGCAACGCATCGGTCGCCAGGCGGTTTATCGCGTCGAGTTCGATTCCGACGCCCTGGTTCGACAGTGCGCCGAGGCCCTCGACCGCCAGCTGCGGGTGACTTCCTTGCAGTACGGTGTGCGGCGGGGCGTTCAGCGGGACGACCTCAGCGAAGAGACGCTGCGCCAGGGGGAAGGCTTCTCGCTGATGGAGAGTGTGACGGAGTGGGCGCAGGCCGCGCCCGCCCAGGTCAGCTACGACCTGCTCGGCAGGCTGGCCGAGCGTGCTCGGCTCACCCGCCGAACCGTGGCCACCATCCTGCAACGAATTGCTCCCGCCGTCTTCGAGCAGTATCGACTCAATCCCGAGCACTTCATCGCCGAGGCGGCGCGCCTGATTTACGAGCGGAAGGCGGCGATGGCGGTGCGGCACCTCACCTATGCCGCCGTGGATGAGCGCTATGAGACGGGGCTCTTCACCGCCGCCCAGAGCGGACAGGATTTCTCCCGCGCCACGCCCCGGCTTAACAAGCACGTTTACGACTACGCCATCGTCGAGTCCGAGGTGGAGCGCAGATTCGTCCAGGCGCTGGAGGCCAGCGCGGACGTGGCGGTCTATGCCAAGCTTCCGCGGGGCTATCGCATTCCCACCCCGATGGGTGATTACAACCCCGATTGGGCGATCTGTTTCCGAGAAGGCAGCGGTACCCATCGCCATGTCGTGGTCGAAACCAAGGGCAGCTCGTCGCTGACGGCGCTGCGTGACATCGAGCGGGCAAAGGTCGAGTGCGCACGGAAGTTCTTCGATGCCATCGGCAACGACAGCGGCGATGGCGAGCTCAGGTATCTGGTGGTGTCGGACTTCGATGAATTGATGGATGCGGTGAAACAGGTGGAGCGGGCGTGACGCCATCCAGCGGGGGCGCCAGACAAAAAAACCGGCCGGTATCTCCGCCGGCCGGTTCCCTTTCGTCTAGCGGCGTGCTCAGCCAGCCTTTCTGTTGACGTTCTGCTTGGCCAGCTTGCTCAACTTGTCGTCAGTCGATTTCTCTTCCTTGAGCGTCTCGGCCAGGATCTCCTTGGCCTTGGTATGGCCCAGTTGCTCGGCCAGCTCGCACAGGGTGCCGTAGGCAGCGATCTCGAAGTGCTCCACCTTCTGGGCCGCGGCGATCAGGCCGGCATCGCGCAGGGGGCCTTTCTCGGTGGAGTCGATCAGCTCTTCTCCCTCCTGAATCAGGCTCTCCATGGCGTGGCTCTTGAGGCGCTTGATGCGGATATCGGGAATGGAGTCGGCGGCCTGCTCGATGCGCTCCAGTTGGCCTTGCGTCTCTTCGAGATGGTGCTGAAAGGCCTCGACCAGCTTCTGGTCGTCGGCGGCGCGGGCCATTTTCGGTAGCGCGCGGGTCATCTGCTTTTCGGCGCTGTTGGTTTCCGAAAGCAGGCGCATGAACAGTTCCTGTGCATCCTTGATCATCATGAGGCTCCTCCTCTGGATCGTTTCCGTGGCCGTCTTCCTTCGCGGCCTTTCTAACGTAGCAGGTACGCAGACAAGGCTTTATTTCCATTCGGCGACGATATGTGAGGGTGTGCAAACCGGCCGATGGCCAGGCACGTCCTCGCCTCGGGCAGGTAGAACCCTTAGCGCTATCACGCTGGGGCTTCTATAACTGAGGGCAGAGTGCGAGTTGTCCACGAAAGGAGTCGTTATGGATGCGATATGGACGCTGGGAAGCCGCAACGTGGCCGAACACCCGCCGCTCGCCGGAGAGGTCGAGGTGGATGTCGTCATCGTCGGGGCCGGCATCACCGGGCTGACGACGGCGCAGGCGCTGGTCGAAGTCGGCCAGCGCGTCATGGTGCTGGAAGCGGGCAGGGTGGGAGCCGGTGTGACCGGCGGTTCCACCGGTAACCTCTACGCCACGCTGGCCTCCGGGCAGGCCGCGCTGCGGCGCAAGTGGGGCGATCAGGTCTCGGCCGACGTGGTACGGGCCCGCGCGGTGGCCCTCGATCACATTGAGGCGCTGGTCGAGCGCTACGCCATCGACTGCCAGTTCCAGCGTCAGCCGGCCTACCGGCTGCTGACCGAGGATCGTCAGCATGCTCAGCACAACCTGAACGACGAGCTCGACGCACTGGTGAGCGCCGGGCTGGATGCCGAAATGAGCGACGGCCCCGGGCTGCCGTTCGACAGCTGGGGGCTGCGCATCGCCAACCAGGCCCAGTTCAATCCGCTGCACTATCTCCAGGGGCTGGCCAATCGCCTGATCGGCGAAGGGGTGTTGATCCATCAGCACAGCCCGGTGCGCGAGATCGATGCCGCCAAGGGCATGGTCAAGACCGATACCGCCACCGTCGTGGCCAAGCAGATCGTCCAGGCCACCCACACCCCCAAGGGTATCAGCCTGGTTCAGGCCGGCATGCTGGTATCCCGCGAATATGCGGTATGCGCCAAGCTGAGAAGCGGTGACTATCCCGAAGGCATCGTCTGGGTGCTCGACCCGTTTCACTCGCTGCGCAGCTATCGCCATGGCGACGACCACTACCTAGTGGTGATCGGCGAGAAGCACAAGACCGGCGAGCATCATGGCGATCACTACCAGCTGCTGCGCGAATATCTCGAAAGCCGGTTCGATATCGAGGCGTTCACCCACCAGTGGTCGGCCCAGCAGTACGGCTCGCCCGATGGGTTGCCCTACATCGGCCGCATGCACGGCAGCGACAATCTCTACATGGCCACCGGCTTCGGCGCCGACGGTCTGATCTGGGGCACGCTGGCGGGCAGGATCATCGCCGATCGGATCCAGGGCAACGACAACCCCTGGCAGGCCCGCTTCGGCGCGCGTCGCATCACGCCGGGCAAATCGGTGCTGCAGTACGCCAAGGAGAACGTCACCGTCACCAAGCACATGCTCAAGGATTACCTGGGCACCGAGAAGCTGGCCGATTTCAGCGAGGTCAAGGCGGGAGAAGGGCGGGTAGCGACCGTCGATGGAGAGAAGCTCGCCATCCACCGCAGTACGACCGGCGAGCTCAAGGTGCTCTCGGCGATCTGTCCGCACATGAAGTGCATCGTGCACTGGAATGCCGCCGAGGCCACCTGGGACTGCCCCTGTCACGGCAGCCGCTTCGATACCGACGGTGAAGTGATCGAAGGGCCGGCCTTCAGGCCGCTGGAGACAGTACAAGAGCGGCGCTGAGCTTTCGACAAGTCTCCGCTCAATGCAGCGTCCCGCTCATCGCAGTGAAGCAGGCAGCAGGGCTTCACGTCGCTCGACCGGGGTGCGCAGCCACATGGTCAGCAGGGCCACGGCCAGCAGCACCTCGGCCAGGTCGCCGCCGTAATACATCATCTGGGCGGCGGCTTGGATCTCAGCCACGCTGTGGTCGGTGCCGCGTGGCCAGTGATAGCCGTACATCAGCTTGCCGAGCAGCGCATGGGTGGCCATGGAGAGAAACAGCACCCCCAGGCGAAAGCGCAGGCTCAGTCGGTGGGGTGAGGCGTCCGGCCCCGCCAGGATGGCCCAGCAGAACAGGTAGCCTGCCACCAGGAAGTGTAGATGAACCCAATGATGCAGCAGCTCGCTTTGCAGCGAGAGGGCATACAGCGGGGTCAGGTAGAGCAGGTACATGCCGCCGATGTTGAGCAGCAGGGCGCTCAGCGGATGCGATACGACACGTACCGGCAAGCTCCTGAGCAACGCGGCGACACGGCGCGACGCTGCCTGAGGCAGTGAGCGCAGCAGCAGTGTCACGGGAGCAGCCAGGACCCAGGCCAGCGGTGCCAGCATGCCCATCACCAGATGCAGTGCCATGTGGCCGTTCAGGTCGTGGTGCGCCCAGGCCATCACGGGAGGCGCCACCGCCTGGGCGAGCAGTACGCTGCCCATCAGGAAGAAGGCGCTGCGCCAGCGGCTCCAGTCGTTGCCTCGACGGCGCTGCCGCCTGGCGGCCAGCAGGTAGGCCAGGGTGATCAGGCCAACCAGGGCGAGAGGCAGCCATGCCAGCAGCGAGATCTCGTCGGTGTGCGCATGCATGGCTCAGCGGTCCAGCCGTCTGGCGCGTCGATAGAGCCACACGCCCACCAGCAGCAGCGCCAGGGCGGAGAGATTCCAGATCAGGTCGTAATAGAACAGATCGACCCCGTAGCGGATCTGATGGATGCGCAGCAGCTTGTGGCTGACGATACCGTCGAAGAGCTGAAAGCCGCCCATGCCGAGGAAAAAGCCGGTCCAGGCCCAGTGCGTCGCCAGTCTGCGCCGCTGTGCCAGGTCGATCAGCAGAAACGCCCCGATCACGATGGCGAGCAGTTCCGCTGCATGCAGCAGGCCATCGGAGACGATGCCGACGGTCGGCGTGGCGTGGTCGAAGAAGTGGTGCCACTGCAGCAACTGGTGAAAGACGATTTCATCGATGCCGGCCATGACGCCGGCGCCGACCAGTACGGCAGACCACAGCGAGCGGCGAGCGCCCCTCTCCTTGGGCGAATGGAAAGACGGAGTCGTCATGGGCATCCTTGCGCGTGATGGCTCCTCTCAAGGTAGGTCAGCCCGGTCGCGGTGCAAGCCGGCAGTAGTGTTCACGGCAGACTTCGCTGCTGGGAAAGTTGGTGTAACCCATCAGTATGGTTAAGCTGCATCATGTTTCATTGTCGGCAGCCGTGAGGCTCGCCGCCCCAATACGCTTTGCACAGGAAGCCACCCATGCTCGTGATGATCCTTGGCCTCGTGATTTTTCTCGGTGCCCACTCCGTTCGCATCTTCGCCGAGGACTGGCGCAGCGAGCAGATACGCCGCCTGGGGGAGATGCGCTGGAAAGCGCTGTTTTCGGTGGTTTCCATCGTCGGTCTGGCGCTGGCAATCTGGGGCTTCGGGCGCATGCGGCTCGACCCCATCTGGGTATGGTTTCCGCCGGTGGGACTGCGCCATGCCGTAGCGCTGCTGATGATCCCAGCCTTCATTCTGCTGGTGGCGGCCTATGTGCCCAACAACCACATCAAGGCCAAGTTGGGTCACTCCATGGTGCTGGCGGTGAAGGTGTGGGCCTTTTCTCACCTGCTGGCGAACGGTCGCCTGGGCGACATCATCTTCTTCGGCGCCTTCCTGCTGTGGGCGGTGCTCGACTTCCGTGCCGCCAGGCGCCGGCAGCCGGCACCCGCGGTGACGCCGCGTCCGGTCGGCACGGCCATTACCGTCGTCGGTGGGTTGATCGCGTATTACCTGTTCGCCTTCCACCTGCACGTTTGGGTGACCGGCGTGCCGGTGATGTAGCGAATCGCCCATTGGGGCCGACCTCAGGGAGCGAGGTCGAGCAATGCCTTGTCGCCTTCCATGTCGAAAGGGGCGGAAAAATGTTCGTGCACCACCTTCCACTCGCCCTCGATGCGCCGGTAGCCGCTGGTCAAGCGTAGCCATCCCGCCTGGGTTTCGCCCTTGGCATCGGTGCCGCCGCAGCGTTGCAGGGCGTGGCAGAAGGCCACCTGGTGATCGGCATGGATCGTCACCTCGTGCAGTTCGAGAACCATCGGCCCCGGGAACATTTCCACGCACGTTTGCCAGTGGTCGCGGTAGGCCGCCACCCCCTTGAATTGCAGCTTCATCGCCGCATCGAAGGCGACGATGTCCGGGGCATAGTGAGCGACGATGGCGTCGACGTCCTGGGCGCGCACTGCGGCCGCCCAGCTTTCCAGCTGTTCCAGTACCGCAGCCTCGGCGGATAGGCTGGCATGAGTCGTCATGGGATCTCTCCTCGGTTCGTCTGGGTCCGTTCTCAGTCTGGCACTTTCCTGTCGTTCGAGTGGCGCTGAAATCGACTCACGGCTGAGCGGAGGTGACCCCTTTTCCGGCGATCTTGGCTACCTTGATCTGTATCAAGAGGTGCAGGCCGCCCGTGACGGATAGTTCTCCTACGGAATCGCTCTTCGTCAACGACCAGATGACATGAGGAAGCCACGCCATGCCTGCCATGATGAAAGCCGCCATCTTCGTCGAGCCCGGCCGCATCGAGATCGACGACAAGCCGATACCCGACATCGGCCCCAACGACGCCCTGATCCGCGTCACCACCACCACGATCTGCGGTACCGACGTGCACATCCTCAAGGGCGAGTACCCGGTCGAGCGCGGGCTCACCATCGGGCATGAGCCGGTTGGCGTGATCGAGAAGCTGGGCGCCAACGTGCGCGGTTACCAGGAGGGGCAGCGGGTCATCGCCGGCGCCATCTGCCCCAGTTTCACCTCCTATGCCTGCCAGGACGGCTGCTGCGCCCAGGATGGCGGCCACCATGCCCACGGCTACAAGCCGATGGGCGGCTGGCGCTTCGGTAACACCATCGACGGCGCCCAGGCGGAGTACCTGCTGGTGCCGGATGCCCAGGCCAACCTCGCCCCGGTACCCGATGGACTGACCGACGAGCAAGTGCTGATGTGTCCCGACATCATGTCGACCGGCTTTGCCGGTGCCGAATCCGCGGGCATCAAGATCGGCGACAGCGTCGCGGTGTTCGCCCAGGGGCCCATCGGTCTGTGCGCCACGGCCGGTGCCAGGCTGCGCGGTGCCGGGCTGATCATCGTCGTGGATGGGGTCGATGAGCGCCTGGCCATGGCGCGGCAGATGGGCGCGGACGTGACCCTGGATTTTCGCAAGGTCGACGTGGTCGAGGAGATTCTGCGCATCACCGGCGGACGTGGCGTGGACGCTTCCATCGAGGCGCTGGGGCTGCAATCCACCTTCGAAGCTGCGCTCCGGGTGGTCAAGCCGGGCGGTACCCTGTCGAGCCTGGGTGTCTATTCGAGCGATCTCACCATACCGTTGGGCGCCTTCTGTGCCGGCCTGGGAGATCACAAGATAGTCACCTCGCTCTGCCCCGGCGGCAAGGAGCGCATGCGGCGGCTGATGCAGGTGATCGAAACCGGGCGCATCGACCTCGGCCCCATGGTCACCCACCGCTATGCGCTGGAGGACATCGTCGAGGCCTACGACCTCTTCTCCCATCAGCGCGATGGCGTCTTGAAGGTGGCGATACAAGCAAGCTGAATAACGTTGAAACGGCATACGCTCTTTTCTGCACAGGCTGCTACCCTTCGTTACATGGGATTGAACGGTCATTCAATGTTCATCCTCTCGTCATGAAGTCACGCGATAAGGGGCGGGGGCAGAACCCCGCCTTTGTCACCTGTGCAAGTTCCTCATGGAGAGCTCGTCATGTCGTTCACTCGCCGCCGTTTCCTCAAAGGCACCCTGGCTGCCGGCGCGGTCGCCACCGTTCCTTCGTTCTACATCAACAAGGTGCTGGCCCAGGAGCAGACCCTGCGCATCTATGCCTGGGCGGGCTACTTCACCGACGAGATGCTGGCCGACTTCACCGAGAAGACCGGTATCCGCGCCACCTTCACCCCATACGGCACCAACGACGAGCTGATGAACTCGCTGCGCGCCTCCGACGGCTCGGGCTTCGACGTGATCATGCCCACCGTGGATCGGGTGCCGGGCTACCTGGATTACGATCTGGTGCAGCCGCTGGACGAGTCGCGCATCAATTGGTCGGGGGCGCTCGACAGCGCCATCGAGGGTTCCAGAGTCGGCGGTGTGGTCAACGGCCAGCGCTACTTCGCCCCCAGCGACTGGGGCACCGAGGCCATCACCTGGCATCGCCGCTTCGTCGATATCGACCGCGCCAACCTCAGCTATGCCGACCTGTGGAACCCCGAGCACGGCCAGGGGGTGACGGTGCGTGGCCACTCGGCGCTAGTGGGTATCGGCCTGTGGCTGGAGCGCGAGGGCAGGCTGCCTTACCCGCTGCTCGACTCCTACAAGAGCGAGGAGGCCATGCGCGCCAACTTCGACGTCATCCTCGAGGAGGCGGTCAAGCACAAGCAGATGCTGGTGCAGTTCTGGAACACCGAGAACGAGGCTCAGGCCGCTTTCCGCACCAACGGCGCCGTCATCGGCCAGACCTGGGACTCCACCGCCTTCCGCCTGCGCCAGGAGGGCGAGGACATCGCCTACGGTGCGCCGAAGGAAGGCGCGATGGCGTGGATGGAGGGCTTCGTGATTCCCAAGAATGCCCAGAACCCCGATGCCGTGTACGAGCTGATCAACTGGTACTACACCCCCGAGGCGGGCGCCATGTTCGCCGAGGCCACCGGCTACAACTCCACCTCCAAGGGCGCCACCGAGCTGCTGCCCGACGAGACCCGCCAGTTCTTCACCGACTCCTACACCGATGAGGACCTGGCCAACCTGTGGTGGTGGCCGATCCAGGAGCCGTGGTACGTGGCCCTGCGCAATGAGTACCAGGATCGCTATCTCAGCGCTTAGGGATGAAAGTGGCTGCGCTCGGCCATACGTCGTTAAAAATCAGCTCAAGATGCTCATTTACTACAGTAAACTCCGCTCTTTCGCTGATTTTTGCCTAGTCTGGCCATCGCCGCCGACTTTCCGCAAGTAGCTCTAAAAGGCGGCTTCGATGAGATATCGAAGCCGCTTTACCCCCTGACGCTACGGTGTCAAAAGAATCAGCAATACAGAACATAGGCAGTCATTGAATGGACGGTAGCGTCAGACTGGACGAGGTGGTGATGCGCTTCGGCGATTTCACCGCCATCGAGAAGACCTCGCTTGCGATAGGCTCAGGCGAATTTTTCAGCTTTCTCGGCCCCTCGGGCTGCGGCAAGACCACCCTGCTCAACATCGTCAGCGGGTTTCTCGTACCCAGCGAAGGGCAGGTGTACATCGGGGACGAACCCATGGCCGGGGTGCCGGTGAATCGCCGGCCCACGGCGATGATCTTCCAGAACCTGGCGCTCTTCCCCCTGATGACCGTATTCGAGAACATCGAGTTCGGTCTCGAGGTGCGCGGGGTCGACAAGCGCAAGCGGCGTGAGGTGTCCGAGCGTCTGCTGGCGCTGGTGGCGCTGGAGGGCAGCGGCCCGAAGATGGTGACCGAGCTCTCCGGCGGGCAGAAGCAGCGCGTGGCCATCGCCCGTGCCCTGGCGGTGGAGCCCCGGGTGCTGCTGCTCGACGAGCCGCTCTCGGCGCTCGACCTCAAGCTGCGCCAGCACATGCGCACCGAACTCAAGGCGATCCAGCGCAAGACCGGCATCACCTTCATCTACATCACCCACGACCAGGGCGAGGCGCTGAACATGTCCGACCGGGTGGCAGTGATGTCGGCCGGGCGCATTCAGCAGGTCGCCGACCCCATGACGCTCTATCGCCAGCCGGCCACCGGCTTCGTCGCCGCCTTCGTCGGGGAGAACAACCGTCTCCAGGCGCGCGTGATCGACTGTGAAGGCGAGCGGGTGCGCCTCGACGGTGGTGCCCTGGGCGAACTGGCGGGGCGGGTGAGCGGTGCCGCGCGTCTGAGCAACGGCGAGGCGGCGGTGCTGTTTGTGCGGCCCGAGCATCTGCGTCCGGTGGAGCCCCAGGCCTCGGGCCCGAAGCTCGAAGCCGAGATCGAGGCGGTGCACTTCGAGGGCGCCTGGGTGATGCTCGAGACGCGCCTGATCGCCTCGGGCGAGAAGCTGCGCGTTCAACTCGGCCATGAGCTTTCGCGCAGTCAGGCCGGCGCTTTCAGCGTGGGTCAGCGGCTCGCCTTCGGCTTCGATCCGGCCGACGCCGTGGTGCTGCCCGACGACGGCAGTCCGGTGGTGGACGAGGAGACCGGCGAGGTCGTGGAAGGGCGCCCGGCGTCGGCAGGGGGTACCCATGTTTAGGCAACTGCGGGCCCGCTTCGGCGGGCCGCTGGCGATGGCCATCGTCACCCTGCTGGGTATCTGGCTGATCGTGATGGTGACCCTGCCGCAACTGCAGATGATCGAGTACTCGCTGCGGCCCAACCTGCTGCCGGCGCAGATCGGCGGGCCCGACGATCGGCTCACGCTGGCCAACTACGCCACCCTGTTCAACAACGACATCCACCGCACCATCTTCTTCAAGACCATCTGGTCGAGCGTGCTGGTCACGCTGCTGACGCTGGCGGTGAGCTATCCGCTGGCCTGGTACCTGGCCAAGGTGGCCACCCCGCGGCAGGCGGCGCTGTGCATCCTGCTGCTGATCATCCCGTTCTGGATCAACGAGATCCTGCGCACCTACTCCTGGTTCATCATCCTGGCCTTTCGCGGCCCGCTCAACGAGGTGCTGATGATGCTGGGGCTGATCGACCGGCCCATCCGCTTCCTTAGCGGCAACGGCGGGGTGATGGTGGGCATGGTCTACGCCTACATCCTGTTCATGGTGTTTCCGGTCTACAACGCTATCGAGAGCCTCGACGACAACCAGGTGCGCGCCGCCCGGGATCTCGGTGCCGGCACCGTGCGCACCCATCGGCGTATCGTCATTCCCCACGCCAAGCCGGGCATCGCCACCGGCTGCATCATGACCTTCATGCTGGCGGCGGGCAGCTACGCGGTGCCGGCGCTGCTCGGCTCGCCGGGCAGCCGCTGGTTCACTCAGATCATCTACAACTGGTTCTTCGAGGGCGGCAACTGGAACCAGGGCGCGGCCTACGCCTTCCTGCTGCTGGTGCTGTGTATCGGCTTCATGTCGTTGATCATGAAAATATTCAAAGTGGGGCTGGGGGATATCGGAAAATGAGGGAACCACCGCATAAATGCCTGCACGAACGAATCGCTGCGTTGCGCGGTGCGCGTAATCCTCACATATACCCCATATGCTCCGGTTACTGTGCTCCGTGCGCCTTGCGCTTCATTTCGCTCGCCGATTTCTGCGGCGCTTCCGGTAAAAAGATATGAGCTCTCAACGCTTCCTCGCCTTCGGCCTGCGCTTCTACGTGGTGATCTTCTTTATCTATCTGTTCCTGCCGCTGATCATTATGGCGGCGGCCACCTTCAATGACAGCCGCTTCCCCACCGTGACGCCCTGGGACGGCACCACGCTGCGCTGGTTCGGCGAGCTCGCTGCCGACCGCGGCATGTGGCAGGCGCTCGCCAACAGCCTGATCGTGGCCGCCGGGGTGCTGGTGGTGGCGGTGCCCATCGGTATCGCCACGGCGCTGTTCCTCAATACCGTGACCAGTCGTGCCAAGCCGTTCCTGTATGCCCTAATCCTCTCGCCGCTGCTCACGCCCGGGGTGATCATCGGCATCTCCACGCTGATCTTCTGGCGTCAGTTCGGCGTCAGTGGTGGCATCTTCCTCACCGTGCTGGGTCAGGCCACCTTCATCGCCGCCTACGTGATGTTGATGGTCACCGCGCGTCTGCAGCGCTTCGACCGCACCATGGAACGCGCGGCGCTGGACCTCGGTGCCAGCCAGTGGCAGATGTTCCGGCGCATCCTGCTGCCGTACCTCAAGCCGGCGCTCTACTCGGCGGCGGTGATCGCCTTCCTGCAATCCTTCGAGAACTACAACACCACCCTGTTCGTAGTGGGCTACGACACTACTCTGACGGTCTACATCGCCTCCAAGGTGCGCACCGGTTTGACGCCGGCGGTGAACGCCCTGGGGCTGATCCTGATCCTGGTGACGGTGATGTTTGCCGCCATCTACGAGCTCAAGCGGCGGCGCGAGGCCGCACGTGCAGTGCAAGGGGTGTAACTGGTGTAGCTGCTGTAACTAACGGACAGGGGCGGCCGCGAGGCCGCCCCTGTCCTCGTGTAACGCTTCCTCGTTTTCTCATCGAACGTCGAACTCCGGACTCGACCAAAGTCTAGTCGAGCGAGCCTTTCTGTTTTCTAGTCTAACTACCATACTAGTTGTGTCAGTTGGCGGCAGCGCCTTTTCGCACGCGATTCGGAATAGATCCATGAACAAGACCCTACAAACGCTATGGCAGGAGACCCGCGAGAGCGACTCGGTGCGCCAGCGGCTCTATCAGGTATTGCGCCAGTCGATCATCCGCATGGTGCTGGAGCCCGGCCAGGCGCTGTCCGAGAAGGAGCTCGCCGATGCCTTTGCCGTCAGCCGCCAGCCGGTGCGGGAAGCCTTCATTCGGCTCTCCGAGGCGGGGCTGGTGGAAGTGCGCCCCCAGAGAGGCACCTACGTGGTGCGGATCTCGCGTCAGGCCGTGCTGGAAGCACGCTTCCTTCGCGAGGCGGTGGAGGTGGCGATCGCCCGGGAGGCCGCCGAGAAGGGCCTGGCTCCTGCGGTGCTGAGGGAGCTGAACGAGCTGATCGAGCGCCAGCGCGGCTGCATCGATCCCGTCGATCACGACCGTTTCTACCTGCTCGATGAAGCTTTTCACCGTACTTTGGCGCTCGAGGTGGGCAACACCATGGCGTGGCGCGTGATCGAGGACGTCAAGGCGCAGCTGGACCGGGTCCGCTACTTGAGCGTCCCGGATTCGACGCCGATCGCCAAGCTCACCGACCAGCACCAGACCGTGGTAACGGCCATTGCCGCACGCCAACCGGAGCAGGCCGCCCAGGCCATGGCTGCGCATCAGCGCGAAATCCTGCTCTCCCTGCCGGAGCTGGAGCGGCGTTTCCCGACGATGTTCGAGGCGACCGCCGCCGCGGCCCCCTTGGCAGAAATATGAACTGGCAGAAGCAGGAATGAACAGGCAGCGCCCTGGCCGGCGCTGCGACAGGTAAATACGACCAACGAAGCGGCCAATCCAGTAATAACAAGACACAGGAGCCCGTCATGAAAGTCCAGACCCTCGTTCCCGCGCTGGCGCTGCTGCTGGCCGGCAACGCCGCCCAGGCGGCCTACCAGCTCAATCTCTCGTCCGCCCTCAGCTCCCAAGACCCCATCGTGCAGGCGATGGAGAGCGCCAGTGAGGCGATTGCACAGCGCTCGGAAGGCGAACTGACCGTGCGCGTCTTTCCCAACAGCCAGCTCGGCTCCGACGAGGACGTGGTCGAGCAGATCCGCAGTGGCGCCAACATCGCCATTCTGATCGATGCCGGGCGGCTCTCCGAGTACCAGCCGGAGTTGGGCATTCTCAGCGCGCCTTACCTGGTCGAGGATCACACCGACTACGACCAGATCACCTCGTCCGAGCTCTATCAGGAGTGGGTCGAGGGGCTGGCCGACAGCAGTGGCCTGCGCCTGCTCAACTACAACTGGTTCCAGGGCTCGCGTCCCTAGATTCATAGAATAACCGCAGCACTTTGGACCACCCGGTAGAAGCAGGAGGGCCAGCGCCGGTACCCTCCCTGCTTTACCGACCAAAGTGAAGCAGAGCATGGGATACCGACAGCTGA
>NZ_JABFTW010000022.1:0-64485 GCF_021404355.1 Halomonas sp. MCCC 1A11062 | reverse complement strand
CCGGAGGGTAGAATCGGTCATGGCGTATCCACTCATGTTGATTGAGATCTTGGTCGTGATCAATCAACAGGATACGCCACCCTTCCTACCTCCTCCCATACACCAGAAATCACCATAGCTCTACCTCTACCTGTGCAACGTGTAGCTTCGTTTAGCCTGATGATGTCTTTGGTTTCGGCTGGCTATGCTTTGGCACTGATTGGTGAGTCGCAGATGCAAACCAGCCGGGATACCCTTATTCGCAGCCGACCACTTGCTGACCCACAATATCGACTGTCGACATATTTACTTCTGAGGGACAGGCCGGCCGAACCAACTCTAACTCGTCTTATAGATCGGCTTCGTCGATTGGACTCGCATAATGACGAACCCCATACCGATCGCCGCCCTACCTACGGTGAATTACGTGCTTGCTAAGCCGCGCTGGGTTAGGGGCACGCTTCGACGTCTGATCCGGAGCGCAACAATGAGCGCAACAATGTTTGGAGTCTGGCCAGGGAGTTAAACAAGTGTGGCACTGTAGGCACCTGCACGATACTCATTAGTCATCTTCCGCACGGTGCTGCTTCCCTCTGTAGTCGCTGATCTCAGCAGTTGTCCGGATGCGCCCTTTGGAAAGCGGGAAGCTCTAAGCACATCGAGTAAATCCGAGAGACGGTCGGCATGTCGTCAAGCCGCAGACCCAGCGATAATGCCGAATAGACTTGAGGAGCCAGCCCGATGTCAGCAAGTGTGGGCTGGTTACCGTGGCAAAAATCACCGGTGGAGTTAGAAGCGAGCACCTCCTCCATACCCATAAGCCCGTCACGCAGCCAAGCCAACTTCCACATGCTAACATCGTTTTGTGTCGCATTAATATTCTGCTGGAGGTAGCTAGCCACTCTCCGAGTCGTGAGAGGATGGGTATCGCATACAATTTGATAAAAAAGGCTTCTGACCCGGGCTCGCCCAGCTGGATCAAGAGGCAGCAAGGCCGGACTGGAAAATTTTTCTTCAAGGTACTCGATGATAGCTCCTGATTGGGCAATACGCACTTCGCCATCTTCTATAGCAGGTATCAATCCGAAGCCATTCACTCTTAAATAACCCTTTGATCGATTGGACTGCTGATCTAGGTCCTGGACTTTAGTTTCATAATCGATTCCTTTAATATTCAAAGCAATGCGAACCCTGAAAGCGGACGAGGATCGAAAGTAGTCGTGCAGAATCATGTTAGCACTCCGTACGGTGAATCCGTTATCCGGATGATTCGTAACAAATTGCCCAAAAACCTGCCGTATTGGCAGGTTTTTGGGATCTACCTACTAACGCGCCTCTGCCTTTCCGACTACTCGGGCTACCGGCTCGCTTTCCTTGTTGACAAAAACACAAAGTAGTTTCATTGGAATATCACTCAACACCCTGGCGTAGTGAACATCTTGATCAGAGACCATGTAAGACATACCTGGAGTAAAACGGCGGTCCGGCTTGCCTTGTGTAACGAGATCGAACTCGCCTTCAAGCACATAGGTAATTTCCAATCCAGGATGGACATGCGGAGCTGCGCTATTACCCGCCGGGACTTCAATCAGATTAAAATTGATAGTGTAGCCCTCGGGAAACTGTGCTTTTTGTAGGACGGTACGCTTGATGCCACCTTGTACGTATGTCGTTCCAACAGCAGCGGTAAGCGCGGACTTTAATTCTTCATCATACTGTGCTTCGTTCATTACCATCTCCTTATTCATTTCAGATTCGTCGCTTATAAACCCGGCGCATAGCCGGCTGGATTATATGCCTAGATCAAAGCGTTGCGTGTTCTCAACAGGCAACAGCCACTCAGAAGCTCGGCATGTATATATTTCAGCTTGCGGGGTAAAGTCGTTGGGGTGATCGAGAGTCCCTCCCTTTAGCACGATTTTTCCTGGAGCTGATGCAATTTTTGCAAAGATGTGTGACCCACAGTCTCCGCAAAAATGGCGCTGCACTGGGTGTCCACTATCACCACTGTCTTCAAACAACACGGTTGCTCCCTGTTGCTTAAAATCTTGTTCTCGTATAAGGAGATTGATTGTATAACTTCCGCCACTTAGCTTTTGACAATGCGTGCAGTGGCATAATGAGACAAATCGAGGCTCACCGGTAAAAGCGTATCTCACTGCACCGCACAAGCATCCGCCTGTATGTTCTTTCATGGAAGTCTCTCTTGTTTTATGCGATATTATTCGAGCCGTTTACTTCAGTGGCTTTTGCCGCCAGGCCAAAAGGGCGCCAACAGCCAATGCACCAGCTGATACAGCGAGTCCTTGCTCTAGTCCACCAGGCCCATCAGCCAACCAACCAACAAGCAGCGGCCCGATAATCTGACCGAATGCAAAAACCACAGTAAAAGCGCTTATAGCGGCCGACCAGTATTGTTCATCCAGGTTGTGCCGCACCAAGGCTGTTGTTGAAGCGACGACGGACATGAAGACGCCACCGAACACCAGTCCTGATAAGAAAGCCAATGGCACAGAACCAGCTAGGATTGGTAAAAGTGTCGCGCCTGCCAAAACCGCGTTCAGGATGGCTAGCGCTTGACCACCTTTGTATCGGCTTAACAAACCCGCCCAAAGGCGAGAAGAAGCCATCACAGCAACACCCAATACTGAATAAAAAAGAGTTATGAGCCAGGGTTGCATCTGTTGCTCTTTCAGCAACGCGACCACAAAAGTCATGTACCCAATGCAGCCCACCCCAAATAGGAAGTAGCCCCCTAACGCCCAGCTGAAGCGACGCAGATCGTATTGGTGGCGCTGGGTTGAGCTACCCGGACTGCTGCTGATCGCCTTAGCCAGCGGTGCCATCAGCCCTGCTGCGACAAAGCAAAGCAGGCCTAGCCCGTACCACGTCCATTGCCACGTATGGGCATGCCCATATACCTGGGCAGCATTTAAAAGGACAGGGATTAATAATGAAGACAGTACAATTCCCAACCCTGTGCCGCCATAGTAAATACCTAATAGGAGGCCCGAGCGCTTAGAGTGCATCGAACTTATTCTGGAAGCCAATACACCTCCTGCTATAAAAATAAAGGAACTCACCACCCCTGAGCATACCCGCAAGACAAGAAGCACATCAGCTACCAAAGTGGTGCCCGATAGGAGCATGAAGATGCCAGCTAACACTGTGCTCAATGTCAGCAAGCGTGACACGCCAATCCAGCGCAATACCAAGGGCGCAATCAACGCACCGGCCAAATATCCTACAGCGTTACTTGTGTTCAGAGACCCCGCTAGAGTGTAGCTCCAGTTAAGGTCCTCTCGCATTGGCGGTAGTAACAGGCCATAGGAAAACCGCGTGATGCCCAATGCCACTGCAGATGCCAACGACAACGTGAGGGCAGCCAAGCTGGGGTGCAACTCATGTAGGGCCGGCAACGGTTTATCAATAGCATGGGACGGCCGGTACGTTTTCATGTCGGAGCCCTCTTATTGCGCTTATCGGTAGTAAGCGATGGGTTATCAAGCAATTTTCTTAGTGACTTCCTCGGTGCGAGCCGGTTGCAACTGGTGCTTTTGCTTATGCTCCTCTTCCATCTGATTCATTACCGAAGGCGAGGCATGTCTGCGTGAAAGCACTTCCACTATCTGCAGAGCACACTGCTCAGCGTCGAGAGAAAACCGGGACGCTTTAGAGGAGCGCGGCAGGGCATGCGTATAAAAATGCGGGCCTTCAATCGGGATTCCGATCGCCCAGAGGCGGTCGTGAACGCAGCCCTTTGAGTCAATGACTTTGAGATCCTGGCTAATGTCGAGCCCGCCTGGATGATAGTCGCCGTTGAGGTAAGGCCGGGCGATGCCGCTAGCCAGCAGATTATTGGATAGAGGGCTGGAGTCCGTAAGCGGTGAGTACACATCTAGACGGGCTGAAATCAGCACATCAGCATAGTCTCGTGCTGGTTCCTTTCCTAACCGGCTAACGATGCAAAACTGCCCGCGCTCGCGATCCAACTCAATTTCATTGCCAGGGCCGCCGGCTACGCTTAGTACTCCAGAGTCCATCAGTGCTAACAGTTCGGCGTTCCGCTGCTTAGGTGGCCCGAAAGAAATTCTGTTCGCTGTTGGAACGAAGGACTCAACGAAAACACGGTGAGATGAAGGGGTAAGGCCGCCAAACTCCACTGCAGCACGCAAGGCTTCGCGTGTATCTCGAAGCACATCAGCTGCCGCTTTGACTGGGCTAGTTAGGTTCCCGAGACAGGCATGCCTGAGATCCTCTTCGACCTGCCGACGGAAGTAGTCGCGAAAATGCTCTAGCGACGAAAACTTCTCGTATGCGAGCGGATCAAGCAATCTATCTATAGCCTCGCATTCCTCGTCGGATGGCACGAACTCTGCGGGGTCGACCTTTCCATCTTGTAGGGCCAAGCGGTAAGCATAAGCCATCTCTAGCTTAATGAGTGGTAGCACTTCATGTTCGAAGTTCAGACGAGGGCTACCACGAGCAACGATCGCGGTATGGCGTAGAGAGTCAAGAGATTTTAGTGTAAAGAATGCCGCCTGGTGGCTTCCAGTCAATCCTTTCTGGTTGATCCCCCTTGCAGCAAATGGCAAGCAGTTGCGAGAGACAAGCAGTATTCTGGGTTCGTTTCCGGACGGTATGTATTCGAGTCGCTCTTTGGTTTCGCGAAACCATCCGCCACGTGCACTGGTAAGGGAGGAAATCACATCGTAGGCAGTCAGTCCAAGTCCTTGGATGGCAACGCACGCCCTCTCATGGATAGTGGCCAGGTTTTCAGTGGGGTATGGCGATCTGTAATAAGCAGCACTCGGATTAATATTTTCAGCTGTGCTGGCAAACGATTGGTACTTGAGATCAGTTTCCGTGGGCGATCGAGTTCCATGACCAGTGGCAAGAACTATGTAATTCGCAAGGAGTTGGGGCCCTTCGTCGAGTTCAAGCAAAAAGGTTTCGTCGTCTATCTTTCGAAGATCAAGAACGCGACGGCGGATGTGCCTAATTTGGATTCGTTCCGGTAGAGAACATGTCATTTGCTCGAACGCCCACCCCAAATACTGACCCAGCAATCTTCTTGGAAGATAGTCCGCGTCGCTAATTGCATCACCTTCACCGGAGTTAGATATGCGATAGCGGTTACCGATGCGGCGATACCCAGCTTGCCGCGCCCATTCAGTAAGTGACGGGCCGTGGGCCCCATTAACCAGACTATCAAGCCCGAAAATACTGATCTGTGAAGCCACGGTATTGATCAGTAGATCCTCGTGCTGATCTGAAGAATGAGCGCCTTCACCACAGGGACCTGGATCAATCATCATGATTTCTACTTCTTGGCCGTCTAGACTGACCTCATCAATATACTTGATGAGTTTCTCGAGCACACTTATGCCCCGCGGCCCCATCCCCACGATGGCAATCCGACTAACCGTTGCAGCCTCTTGGTTCTCTCCTTTAGCAATCGGGCTCAACCCATGATTTTCTACAGGCTCCGCATGCAATATGGCAATATCCGCATTATTGGGAAGACGCGGAAATATCTCAAGCACCTTCGGGTCGTGTCCGGGGATGACGTGAAAGGGGCCATCCGCTAAGCACTCCATGACGTCATAGGCAGCGAACATACGTTGGACGTCTACAACGATTGGAAAAGGACTTCGCAGGTTAATGTTTTCCCAGAAATGGGCAGCATCGCTGGCGAGAACTATGTTCCCTCGCTGGGTTGGGATGCTGACGATCTGCATGCCCTTCGTGTGCCCCCCAACTTTATGCAAGCGGATACCATCCCCAAGATCAACGTCTCCATCATGGACGATCAATCTGTCTTGGAAGAGGCAATCAATAGCATCTTTGATATTTTTCGACTCGAACGGCCTCCGTAGAAGCGAATAGGTCATTGAGCGACCTGTGCAGTAAGCCATCTCAGCTTCTTGTATGTGATATTTGGCTTTTGGGAACAGTCCAAGATTGCCACAGTGGTCATAGTGCATATGCGTGATGATCACGTCAGTGACATCTTCGGCCTTGATGCCGATGTCGGAGAGTAGGTCTTTCGGACTATGCAAAAACGTCCTACCTCTTTTGCGGGCCATACTCTCGTCGAATCCCGTGTCGACAACAACAGTGCGACCAAGGCCCTTAATTGCCCACAGGTAAAAGGACAAAGGCATCGGACTGCTATGTTGGTCCTCGTGGAATAAGAAATTCTCACTGGCTTTGCGACCCTCATGCATTGCGTAGCGAAGCGCATATACCTCAAAGATTGACGAATCCATATCAATTCCTCACGAGACAGAAGCGCGTTTATCGACGCCACTATTGCTTGCATTAGAAATAGTTGAGTCATCCCAAGCCGAGGAGGAAATGATACTGCTGACCTCGGCATGAGCTTCCTGCTCAAAAAAGAAACGTGACTCGCCAAATGCTGGCCGTAGTTGGTCTAGCCAAGTTGCATGCGGATCAAAGCGTGCGTAAAAAGGCCGGCGCACCCAATTAGGATTTCTCGCCTGTAAGAACTGCAGCGCGAATACTTTCTCGCCGGCCAACTTTACGATTCCGTCTATCACCACCTTTCCAGGATGAGCGCTCATTGATGGTCCGCGAACTGTCCGCGCTAGGCCCGACACCTGCTGATAAGCCTGCTGAAAGACTTCATAAGCCTTGACCAGTGGCACCTCAAAGTAGCTTCGAGGCCCAGTGTCTCGCTCGACGAACATGTAATAGGGAGTCGCTCCGAGTTTTACACCGGCAGTCCAGAGCTCTGCCCAACCTGCTGGGTCTTCATTAATATGGCGAATCAACGGTGCTTGCATTCGGACCGTTGCACCGGTAGCGATGATATTGCGAACAGCTTGTTGAGCTATCACCGGGCGCAATTCGGCGGGATGGTTGTAATGCCCCATCACAGCAAGATTCTTTCCTGATGCAACGACTTTTTCAAACAGCCGCATGACATCATCTGCATCGGGATCGCTAACGAAGCGTTGTGGCCAGTACGCGACGGACTTTGTGCCGATGCGAATATTCTGTATATGAGAAAGATCAGCCGACAACAAAGGCTCAATGTAGCCAGCCAGAGAACGAGCATTCATTATCATCGGGTCGCCACCGGTAATAAGAACATCCGTCACCTCCTTGTGAACCTTCAAATAGTCAACAAGAGCCCGAGCATCTTTTGCGTCGAATTTAAGTTCGTTCATACCAACGAACTGCGGCCAGCGAAAGCAGAACGTGCAATAGGCATGACAGGTCTGACCTGCACTTGGAAAGAAAAGCACGGTTTCCCGATATTTATGCTGTAGGCCCTTGATAGGCTGTCCATAAAGATAGGGGACGTTGTGTGTAAGCTGCCCAGCAGGATGGGGATTCATATTCATTCGAATACGTTTTATGAGCTCCCCCTCGCTTCCTGCGGAACGCCCACTTTCAATATTGCGAAGTAATTCATACTCTTCAGTTTTCAGCATTTCGCGATGCGGAAACGTTAGGCGGAAAATGGGATCATCTGGAATATTGCTCCAGTCAATAAGCTCATCTAGAACGTAAGCATTGACTCGAAAAGGTAGAACGCGTGAAACTGCAAGAACCGACTCTTGCTGTGACGGCGTTAATAGTTTCCATTGCGGTGCGCTTTTAATACTGTTGCGGGTGTAAGGCTTGAATCGGTAATCATGATTATCCATGTAAACCAATCTCCTTGCGCTGAACAGTAGGGCGTGCTGTTTGCCGGTCGTGCTGGTCTTAGGACTATTCGTCTATGTAAGTATAAGGGTCATCACGGTTGCTTGATGACTCCACAAAGTCTGCAAGACGGTATCTACTGGATTAACTATACCGTCTCATCACCCTTAGACCATGGCTGTTTAAGTCTTATTCGTTGCCCATTTGGCTATAATCAAAAAATTGTTACACTACAAATATTTAGTGACTACGACCCGGCCTTTTGCAGGTATAATACCCCTTGGTTTCTGCACACCTACGCAGCTAATGCCCGGTGTGCCACACAGCCCAACAACTGATGTGACTCTAGTGCTGTATCCAGCGGCTGATGACTGCTCGGGCCTAGCCCAACGACTCGAACCGATATTGCCAAATGCGCTCTTCCTTCAAGGGCTGCAAAAGCGCTCAACGAGCTCGTTCTTCTCCGGCGTGTAGGGCGTCATGAACTCCCGGTGAGTCCGTAGTACTCACCGTCGCGGTATAATGTCGGCTGCTGAAGACGAGGCCATTATCGGAGCGCAGGGCCAACGGTTTATGAGTACGGTTCCGTGCGCCGTATAGATACACCAGAGCCTCGCAGATCGCCGGCCCGCCCCACACCAGAGACCTACGTCAACGCAATCCCAAAAAGACGAGAGCCAGCGCGGTGCGCTGGCTCTTCTCGTCGTGTCAGGTTGTCGCCCCGCTCTGGGCGGCCTCTTCACGGCCCACGCGCCCCCGCCGCTTTACCGATTAACAGCCAGCACCGCCGCAAAGCCCTCCTGCAGGTCCTTGACGAAATACCCCGGCACCTCCAGCGAAGGAAAGTGCCCTCCCTTTTCGGCCGTCCTCCATCGCACGATCTGCCGGTACCGCTGCTCTGCCCAGGGGCGCGGACACTTCTCGATGTCGCGGGGATATATGGTGATGGCTGAGGGAACATCGACCCGCAGCTCGGGGTCGAGCGCATTAACACCGCCGTGGCTTTCGTAGTAGATGCGGGCCGCCGAGGCGCCGGACCGTGTCAGCCAGTAGAGGGTGACGTCATCGAGAATGCGGTCTCGGGAAATCGTCTCGAAGGGGCTATCGTCGGTATCCGTCCACTCGGCAAACTTGTCGAGGATCCAGGCCAGAAGCCCGACGGGCGAGTCGACGAGCGAGTAGCCGATGGTCTGCGGTCGGGTCGCCTGCTGCTTCGCATACGCCGCGCGGTAGAGCCAGAAGTCACGGGTGTCCTCGGCCCATTTGCGCTCGTCCGCTGTCAGCCCCTCCATGACCAGACCGGGTGGTGCCTGCGCCAACGTCGAGTGGATGCCGAGGAGTTGTGACGGGAACCTGCCACCGAGGACCGTGGTGATGACACCGCCCCAGTCGCCGCCATGGGCGACGAACTTGTCGTAGCCGAGCCTTTCCATCAGCTCCACCCAGGCGGCCGCGATCTTTCCGGCGCCCCAACCGGTAGTGGTCGGCTTGTCGCTGTAGCCAAAGCCCGGCAGCGACGGGACCACGACGTGGAAAGCTGGCGTGTCTGGCTCCTTCGGCTCTGTCAGCTCGTCGACGATATCGATGAACTCGACAATGCTGCCTGGCCAGCCGTGCGTCAGGATCAGAGGTGTGGCATCGGCACGGGCGGATCGACGGTGCAGGAAGTGAATGCCGAGGCCATCGATCGTCGTGCGGAACTGGCCGATACGGTCAAGGCGCGCCTCGAACGATCTCCAGTCATACTCGGTGCGCCAGTAGTTCACGAGATCGACAAGATCGGCGAGAGGAACACCCTGATCCCAGCGGCGAGGATCGGGCGCGGCGCGATAGACCGTCTCGGTCTCCGGTAGCCGCGCCGCGGCCAGTCGCGCGCGCAGGTCGTCGAGGTCGGCATCGGTTGCACGGGCTTCGAATACTTGAACATCCCTGTCTAGGCGATTCATGCGTTTGTCCCTTCAGTCTCAATGTTGACGCCGACGGAGCCGAAGGCACGACAAGGCCTTGCGCAATCCGCGCCTGGCAGCACCAAACAGCTTGGTAAAGAATGCGGCGCGCAACCGGGCATTGCGGCGCTCGATGTCACGCATCTTTGGATCGGGGTTATGGAAGGCCATCAGTCGTCTCGCCTGCTGTCGTTCTGCCAGCGTAGCAAAATTGGGGATCATCACCCGGCCCGGCACATGCTATACGTGTATTGGCTGATTAAGGCGGCAATCGGCCAGTAGCTGCCACTTGAATGCCTCTGCGAAATCTTGGGCGATACAACTGGCGTTTTGGTACCTGGCTAGGTGAGTGCGACTTTACCGTCCTGCATCGCTCAATCGGCACGACTGACGCCAGGCCATAAGCGAGCTAGGCCAATCCCCGCTGCGATTGCTCAGGCCTGCGAAGGCAAAGATGCGCCGTAGGCCAGCAAAGAATCGGGGACAGGCCACGATTCATTTCAACCGTGGCTTCCCCAGTTGACACAGGCCGGCCTTTACACCACTGCAGCCGCCACCGCCCTGGAACGCCAGGCCAACCCCAACACCATCAACAGCCCCAGCATAGCCATCGCCGCACCGGCCAGGGAAATCGCCGGGTAGCCCAGGCCGACGTTGATCACCGCACCACCCAGCGCCGCGCCAATCGCATTGCCCAGGTTGAAGGCGCCGATGTTTACAGCCGAGGCCAAGTTGGGCGCGTCCTTGGCGGCTTCCATCACCCGCATCTGCAGCGGCGGCACAATGGCGAAGCTGGCGATACCCCAAATCAGAATGGATGCGGCAGCCGGTAGCGGCCAGCGCATCAGCACCGTGAACGCCAGCAAGACCAGGATCAGCGCACTCAGCGAGACGATCAGGGTGCGGTCGACGGAGCGATCCGCCGCCTTGCCACCCCATATGTTGCCCAGCGTCAGGCCGATGCCGTACAGCACCAGCATGGCGGTGATAAAGGCGGCGGACGCCTGGGTCTCGCTGCTGAGGATCGGCGCGATATAGGTGAACACGGTAAACATCGCGCTGGAGCCGATCACGGCCAGGGCCAAGGCTGCCAGCACAGAGCCACGACCCAGTACGCGGATTTCAGCCAGCACGCCGCCGCCTTTCGGCAGCGGCACATTGGGCAGCGCGAACCACAGTGCGAGCATGGCCAGCACACCGAGGCCGGTGATGCCCCAAAACGCGGTGCGCCAGCCAAACACTTCACCGAACCAGGCCGCCAGCGGCACGCCGCCGATGGTCGCCAGGGTCAGTCCCATGAACATGGCCGCCACCGCGCCGGCACGTTTGTCCGGCGCGACCACGCTGGCGGCAACGATGGAGCCGACGCCGAAGAAGGCACCGTGGTTCAGCGAGGTCACCACCCGGGCAATCAGCAGACTGTAGTAATCGGTGGCCAGGGCCGACATCAGGTTGCCCAAGGTGAAGATGGCCATCAGCCCGATCAGCAGGTAGCGCCGGGGTATCCTGCCGGTGGTCAGGGTCATCAGTGGCGCGCCGAGCAGCACGCCCAGCGCATAGGCGCTGACCAGCAGGCCGGCAGCAGGAATGGAGACGCCGAGATCGGCTGCGATACCCGGCAACATGCCCATGGGGGCGAACTCGGTAACGCCGATACCGAAGGCACCGATGGCGAGTGCTACAAGGGGTGGATTGATACGCATAGAAGGCTCCTCATCTATGCCGAGAATGCTAAGATCCAAACCTTGGCGGCGGTAGATGGCTTTTCTGGCAAACACCTTTGCTTTCGGAGCACAAATGGACTTCAACGGCAGGTCAGGTGAAATGGTCGTGTTCGCCACCGTGGCGGAGGAAGGCAGCCTGTCCGCTGCGGCGAGAGCACTAGGGCTGACACCCTCGGCAGTCAGCCGGATCATCGCCCGTACCGAACAACGCCTCGGTACCCGTCTGCTACTGCGCACCACCCGCGCGATCACCTTTACCGTCGAGGGCGAGGCGTATCTGCGTGGGGCCCGGCGCATCCTTGCCGATATGGCCGAGGTCGAAGAGGCGATCGCCGACCAGGGCGTGCCACGGGGTCGCTTGCGTGTTAGTACTGCGCTCGGCCACGGGCGGCTGGCCATTGTGCCGTTGGTGACCGCATTCAGTGAGCGTTACCCGAACATCACTGTCGACCTCACTCTGGGCGACGAAGTAGTCGATATTCTCGGCGGCCAGGCCGACGTGGCCGTGCGCTTTGGCCATCTGCCCGACAGCCCACTGACCGCGCGCCGCATAGGCGATACCGGCCAGGTGGTGGTGGCTTCACCAGACTATCTCCAGCGCCACGGCACGCCGCAGCAACCGGAAGACCTGCTGCAACACAACTGCC
This sequence comes from Halomonas sp. MCCC 1A11062, assembly GCF_021404355.1. Lineage (NCBI taxonomy): Bacteria > Pseudomonadati > Pseudomonadota > Gammaproteobacteria > Oceanospirillales > Halomonadaceae > Halomonas > Halomonas sp. MCCC 1A11062. The sequence goes on along the minus strand of NZ_JABFTW010000022.1, from coordinate 52,512 downwards.
TGCGCTTCAACTTCCGACGCGCTGAACCCAACTGGCCGTTCATCCGCGACGAGCAGGCATTCGCCCTCAAGGTATGCGGCAATATCGAATGCAGCAGCGGTGAGGCGCTGGCGCAATTCGCACGGGTGGGCGCTGGCATCGCGCGCATCGGCAAATTCAGCGTGGCCGAGGATTTGCAGCGCGGCGACCTGGTGCCGCTGCTGGAAGCCTTCAATCCCGGTGATAGGGAACCCATTCATGCGGTGTTCGTGGGTGGCTCGGCAATGCCGGCGCGGGTGCGATTGTTCGTGGACTTCCTGCTAGAGAATCACCGCATGTGAACAGGCGATAGCTCCGAGGGTGAGTGATGGCTTTCGGCCAAATGCGGACATTGACGGCCCCCGACGGTGCTGCAGCGCAGCTTTCGCCAAAGGGCAAAAAGGCTTCTTGCTCTACTATGAATGGGGCTCTACCAGAGCCTCATCTGAATTGCTTTGCGGCGGCATCCAAAGTGTTGGCGGGATAGGCAAGCGATAGTGCCTACAGGCCGTCAAGAAAAGTGGAACCAGTCCTCGCTTCATCGCTGTCATTTCAAAAATTGCCCCACACTCTTTGATTGCTAGGTTCAAGGCATCTGCTATCTCCGCATTTCCACGTGCTGGCGACAGGTCAGTCACGCAAATCCCATGGTAGGTATCCCCACGCCAGATTTTTTGGTCTGTCTCCTCATCGGGGAACCACGCCTGATGTGTGCAGTCGGGTATTTTTTGGGAAAGTCGTCTGGAGAATTCTTCAATGAAAACTTGTTCGGCGCAATACTGAAGCCAAGTGAACAGGTAGGGATACAGGACACTGCCAACACAAGCCTCATCACGGTACTCCTGTTCATTACTCGCAGGATGAGCAAGCAGATCGTTGTAGTCGCGAAAACACGTTGGGTAACTGGTATTGGTTAGAAGCGCGAACGATGTGTTCTCAGCCATGGCATGAAACCATGGCATAAATCGCCTGCCTGACGATGTTTGTTGAGCAAGATACATGACCAAGGCTGCCTCGATCATGTGATCGTCCTTGAACGGAGACCCCAAAGTCGGGTTGTTATTGATCAGGGCCACCAACATATCGAGCATCTTCCTTGTCTGCTCGTTCAGACTGTGAGCTAACTCGGGGTTCGCCTCCGAGAGAGCTTTCCCGAACAAGTCCGTCCAGATTGCACGGGTGGCCGCACGGCCAAGCAAGTCGAACATCGCAAGATTGGCATCGACCGCTTCTCGCGACTTCACCGAAACCGTTAGCGCATGAAGCGTCTCGGCATGAGGATACAGAACCTTCTCAAAATAAACCTCGGACATCATCAAATAGAGCCGGACGTACTGGTCCAAAATTTCCGTCAGAGCGACTTGATGTTTGGTAGGCTTCGTCTTGACGGGTTCTTCGCGCATTGCATCCCAGCAGAACAGCAAGCCCAATTCAGATATCCGATAAACGACATCGAGACTCTTTACTTCAACCGCCCAGGCGCAAATGGCGTGGAGGCAAATATACGCCTGTCTTAGCCTCAATAGGCGCTCTTTGTCTTTCATGTCCTCTTGTGGGAGAACGATGGCAACAAAACTTCTGGTATATTCATAACAGGCCTCTGGCTCATTCACCATTGCAAGGGCTTTCTGAAAATGCCTGCGCGCCGCTTCGTCCAGCAACTCCCGAGCCAGCAAAGATTTTTCCATAAATCCAGCTAACCGGTCTCCATTCCACAACTCAAAACCAATTTTCTCGCTTGCATAAGTCGCTGTGAAGCCGGCCCAGTTTCCTTCAACCGTTTCCTTTAATTCACCCCCCATGCACAGGCAAATTTTGATCGGCAAATCTTGATGCTCTTTGGCAATCTTTGAGCGAATGTACACCTGTAGAATTTCTCGAAGTTCAGGGCCTACTGATTGTGGCCCGGCATCCCAGTCATTGCGCCCAACATCTCCTGCCTTGACACAGAGCAAATAGAGGTATTTCTGCTCATCGTCTGGCAACTGACCGACAGCGGATATATCAACTCCATCTTGGCGGGTTCCGATCATTGGGGTTTTCAGAACCTGCAACCCCATCGCGGAAAGCAGGTTGGGCAACAACGCTTTGTCAAGGTCACCTCGTTCCTTGAGGGACGCCAGATATTCTTTGAGTATCAGTTTCATTTTTCTTTTCTCTGCTCGACCCTGCAAACCAAGAGCAAACGATTAAACCCAACCGGGTCAACTACGGATAAACGAGGAAATTCAACGCTATAGGAGTGCTCGCTCAGAGGGGTGATACTTGGGAACTTTTTGCCATCAGCACCCGTGATCATACTGAAGCTCTTGCGACCGTAAAGCATCGTCGCAGTATGAAACATATCGCCAAAGATAGACATTTTGCGCGCTTGCTTTTGAATATCCGTGTTCCTCTGGTGATCTTTGATCGCCGCCGCTCGTCTCGCTTCATTTGAGGGTTCAAGTTCACTAAGGTCCTGCGCCTTTTCCAGCCCCTCAATATATTCTGCGTGGTGCGCTATCAGCTCTTGAGCCGCCTTAGCCACAGTTGGGGAAGCACTAGACGCTTGTTGCTCAAGATACGGTCTAAGCTCACTAGAGTAGCTAAGGAGCAGCGGTTCCCAAAGGAGATTTTCAATCTCAGGGACAGCATTTGGATGCCCATGTTCGACTATACTAAGTAGAATTGACGCTGCCGTGATCTCATGCAGCCAAAGAAAGCCGATACATTTTCGGGCTAGAAAGACTTGATCTACCGCTTCTGGAGGTAAGTCTTGCGGCAGGAGAGATAGCGCTGCTCCCTTATCTCCGCCGCTGACCATTTCGGCCAAGAAACTGCACAAGGAGAAGTCGCCAGAATTAAGCCAGCGCGCGAAAAGGTATGAAGTGTTTGCAGGTTCTTCCCAAACCCATTCGCAAAAGCTATGAAACTGCTTGCTCTTTGCTGGCTGCTCGAAGTGCGGAACCATGGCCTCTATGAACGCGACCACCTCATTGAATGACCAGCGTTCATCTTTCCAGGTTAGTGCGTTATCTATCCAGTGGCTTGCTGTCTCGAAGCTGGAGGATATGCTTTGTGACCTACTCAATACTGCACTGATAGTTTGCTCTGTGAATGCATTCTTGTGATAGAAAAGCATCGCGCACAGGCGCACCAAGTCGTCATCTGTCGGCTGGGCGAGAAGGGACTTTATCGCTTCGTCTTGCCGATATTTTTCCTTGGTCGCATCATTGTCCCAAATACGAATAACGGCCTCAATAGCAGCATTTCGCGCATCATCAGAAGACGGGCTTTGAATTTCCGAAAGGCAAGCATCTATACCAGTTTGTTCGTCCTGTGATGTCATGTTCTTGAGCCTTACTAAGGCGCGAAACCCTATAGATCGGAATTCCGCTCTACTGTCCTCTAAGAAATCTACCAAGTATCCAAAGTCATTGAGACCTTGTAAGGCAAACACACAGGAACGTTGGCAATCCTCTTGGCCGTCTTTTGCGCCTGTAATTATTTTTCTGGTTTGAGAGGGATGTTTTTCGCACCAACGAACGAATGACACAAACGGAGTGTTAGAAGCCCCATCGTTACCTGCTCTCTCGACCAGACACTCAGCAAACTGCTGTACAGCAGGGTAATCATCCACCACGTGCTCAATTGCGTCAGACAACGCGCCGAACACCATCCAAAAGTCGTTGTGCTCAAGCTGTCGTATGGCCGCAAGGTTGGCGTCCGAGAGCAGAGCGATCTCACCCGAGTTGTTCAAATCAGCCAAGAAACCGCCAAGTTCCCGTTTTCTGTCTTTGTATTCAAAGTCGAGAATGGTTGGGATAAGGCGTCCGGCGGCATCGCCATCGATAATCAGCTGAGCTAAATCACTTTTTTCTGTCACGCTGCCGGCCTCGTTCACCAATGCATTCTTTGCACAACCATACCTCGCAGACCAGTCGTTGGAAACTACTGCCTCTCAACAAGGTGCAAGTAATTTCACACAGACTGTCGCGACTTTTTACCTGCAGCGAACGGCAGCTATCCGCCCTCCACGGCGATAAACCGACATATGCCGCACCCTGCATGACGGTCCGCTTTGGGTCGTTAGCTGCCATTAGCCTTCTACTCGGCTGAGAACCTAAGAATCCAGCCCAGAGCAACCGCTACCATTCCAGCTTACAAACGAACACATACAACCAGCCTAGACGCTCAAGCCGACTTGCACTAGCGACCTACGTCAACGCAACGCCAAAATGACGAGAGCCAGCGCAATGGCTGGCTCTCGGTGCTGGCTCGCCCGCTGATCTCACCGGGCCGGCTAACCCTCCATCGCCGCAAACGCTACGGCGATGGTGGGCGGTGCCGTGGGTCTGGCGTACATCGCCTTCAGGTACTCCCTCAGCCGCGGGGCGGCGTCGAGCAAGTTCTCTTCGTTGGCCCAGTCCAAGGTGTAGGCGGCGTTGAAGTCGGCGACGCTGAGCCGGTTGCCGACGAGATACTCGCGCTCCTGCATATGCCGCTCCAGCACCGCCAGCATCTCCCTGCACTCCTGCCTGGCCAGGTCGACGTCCTGAGGTATGCGCATCTCGTCCGGGTAGAGGAAGGTGTGGCGGGCAATGCGCCACAGCGGTGGCTCGATCTCGGTCATCAGGAAGAAGATCCAACGGTACATCTGGGCGCGTTCTTCCACAGCGCTGGGGATGAAACCCGCCTGTGGATCTTTCTCGGCCAGGTAGAGCTGTATCGCGGCCGATTCGGTGATGATCTGGTTGCCGTCGACCAGCACGGGGACCTTGGCGGCGGGGTTGAGCCCGAGAAAGTCTGGCTGGAGGTGCTCTCCTTGCATGAGATCAACCGGGACCTGTTCATACTCCAGGCCCAGCTCGTTGAGCAACCAGATCACGCGCAGGGTACGGGTCGGTGGCGTTCCATAGAGTTTCATCATGTTCCGGCTCCATCGATTGGCAGGCATCTGCCGTTTCGCCTGTTTCCGGAACTCATCGAACGGAGGCGCCCGCTATCGACACTCCATAACGAGAAGAGCCAGCGCAAGGCGCTGGCTCTTCTCTATGTGTCTATGTGTCTCGCTTCCGGCCGACTGGGCCAGGCACGGCCTCGGCCGTTAGAGGTAGTAGTTGTTGCGCAGACGGGGCGCATGCTGGCGGTAGGCCGCTTCGCTCATCCGCTCGAGCAGACGGTACGCGGCAGAGCCGATGCGCTTGATCAGGGGAGCGCTGGTTTGGGTGGCGACTGCGGTGTGGGAAAGCGTCTGGGTGGTCATGGCTGAGTATCTCGGTTACTTCATGAGGATGCTAACAGAATACCCGAAATTTAGACTTTGGTCTAACTCATTCGCCTTTAGTCGCATGACCTGCGTCATGCCAATAGCCAAAAAAACCGAGAGCCGGCACGTATGCCGGCTCTCGGTGTCTTGCAGCCCCCTTCGGCCAGATTCTCTGCGGTAGTGGCGGATCAAAAATCGAAGAATACGGTCTCGCCTTCGCCCTGCAGCCTGATGTCGAGGCGGTAGCGCACCTTGCCGTCGGCCTCTTCGCGCTTGGCGATGAGGGTCTGGCGGCGGGTCGGCGATTCGATGCGCGAGAGCACCGGGCAGGCGGCGTTGGCCTCGGCTTCGTCCTCGAAGTAGAGGCGGGTCTGCAACTGGATGTTGATGCCGCGGGCGAAGATCGCCAGGTTGATGTGCGGCGCCATGAGCTGGCCATTGGGGTGGGCCACCGGGCCGGGCTTGATGGTCTTGAGCGACCATTCGCTGCCGTAGTCGAAGGTGGTGGCGGTACGCCCGAAGCTGTTGAACGGCTTCTTGAGATCGAACTCGGGCTGGTAGACGCCATTGGCGTCGGCCTGCCAGGCCTCGAGGAAGGCGTCGCGCACCAGGTCGCCGTTGCCATCGATCACGGTGCCGACGACTTCGATCAGCTCGCCCTCGGCGCCGGGCTTGGCCATCTCGTTCCAGATCTCTTCGTCGCGGGTCGGGTTGCCCGCGGCGGCCAGGGCCAGGCCGATGTGCACGTAGGGCCCGGCAGTCTGGGAGGCGGTCTCGCGCAGCATCAGTTCGCTGGTGGGAACGCTGTTTGGCTGTTTCATGTGATTTCCCCTCACTGATTCTCGAACCCGCTTACTGATTTTCGAAATAGGTCTGCAGCTCGCCGCGTACCACCAGGTCGAAGCGGTAGGCCAGGCAGTCCATGGGCTTGCTGCGTGCCATGTCGAGGCGTCCGATCATGGTCTCGACCGCGGCCGGGTCCTTGATGGTGTGGACGATGGGGCACAGCGGAATCAGCGGATCGCCCTCGAAGTACATCTGGGTGATCAGGCGGGTAGAGATCGAGGGGCCCATCACCGAGACGTGGATGTGCGAGGGGCGCCAGCTGTTAGGGTCGTTGGGCCAGGGGTACGGGCCGGGCTTGATGGTGCGGAAGCGGTACCAGCCCTGCTCGTCGGTGAGGGTACGGCCCACGCCGCCGAAGCCGGGATCGAGCGGAGCGAGGTAGCGGTCGTTCTTGTGGCGGTAGCGCCCGCCGGCGTTAGCCTGCCACATCTCGACCAGGGTGTGCGGCACCGGCTTGCCGAACTGGTCGATCACGCGGCCGAACATGATGATGCGCTCGCCCACCGGCAGGCCGGCCGCACCCGAAAGCGACGGGTCTTCGCGGAAGTTGAGCAGCAGGTCGTTGTCGTGGGGGCCCATGCGCAGGTGGCGGAAGTCCGGGCCGGTGAGTTCGGAAGCGGTGGCTTGCTGCATGCTGGCCAGGGCCTGCTGCGGCGAGCGGGGCACGCTGGTCTTGTAGCCGGGGGCGTAGGCCGGGGGGTGCCAGTTACGGTCGCGCTCCACGAAGCGCTTGTTGTGATCTTGCATGGCGTGTCGTCTCTTGGGGAGAGTGGTCTTGTCTCGCCCAGTGTGGCCTCTCGCCAAAGGCCCGCCAATTGACGACTCGGGCACCCCTCATAACCGCTGGGTTATGCTGCACCGCCGTTATGGCGCTGTTTCAGTTGCTACCAGAGCCGCGCTCGGCGCTCACTTCGCGCAGTACTTCGCAGAAGGCCTCCAGCGCCAGCGAGGGCTGCATGCTGGCGTTGTAGCACAGCCCGACGGAGCCGCCGCGGGGTTCCAGCTCGATGCCGAGGCGACACAGCCGCCCCGCCGCCAGGTCTTCGGCCACGGCCTCTTCGGGCACGACCCAAATGGCGTCGCTCTCTAGGGTGTAGGCACGGCTGATGGGCAGCGAGAGCGTCTCCAGCCGCTGGCTCATCAGCGTCAGCGAGTGGCGCACGCAGAAGCTGTCGACCTGCTGGCGCAGGGTGGTCTGCAGGGGCGGCAGCACCCAGGGGAATTCGCCCAGCCGGGCGGCTTCGAGCGGCGCGATGCCGGCCAGTGGGTGGCCGCGGCGCACGCACAGCAGCAGCGGCTCGTAGTAGAGGTGCTCGAAGGCCAGGTCGCGGATCTCGCGGGCCTCGGTCATGCGCCCCACTACCAGATCGAGCTCGCCACGGCGCAGGCGCGAGAGCAGGAAGGCACTGGCGCCGACTACCACATTGACGCCCACCGCGTTCTGCCCGCCGGGCGCGGCGTGCCAGCGGCGGATGGCCTCTGGCAGCAGCCGGCTCTCCACCGTGGAGAGCGCCCCCACGCGCAGGTCGTGAGCGCCCAGGTGCACGTCGCCCACTGCCGCCACGCCCTCTTCCAGCGCACGCATGGCCGGCCCGGCATGGCGCAGCAGGGTCAGGCCCGCCTGGGTCAGCGCCACGCCCTGGGGCGTGCGTTCGAACAGTGAAGCACCGAGGCTCTCTTCCAGCTCGCGAATGGTCTTGGAGATGCCCGGCTGGGTGATCGCCAGCCGCTCGGCGGCCCGGGCGAAGCTGCGCTGGCGGGCCACCTCGAGGAAGGCCTGCAGATGGCGCAGCTTGATACGGGCATTGAGCATGGGGTTTTCCTACTGGCGTGAGGCGAGCAGCCGCGGAGTGACAGCCATGGCGACCAGGCTGATCAGCAGGGTCGGCAGGAAGGCCAACGCCACGGTTCCCGAGAGATCGTTGAGCCAGCCGCCAACCACGGTGATACCGAATACCAGAAGGTACCCGAAGAACAGCATGCCGGCCATTAGCCGCGGCAGCGCCTCGAGGCGAACCAGCCAGGCCGGCAGCGCCAGCACGAAGATGAACAGCGCACTGGTGAAGAAGCCGAACACGCCCGCCGCCCACACCACGTGGCCGCCCGGCAGCCACAGCATCAGCGGCAGGGCCAGCAGCGCCAGGGCGGTGATGCCGATCAGCGGCCGGGGCCGCCCCATCAGCCCGTCGGCGTAGAGGATCAGCAGCGCCGAGGAGAGCATCTGGGCGCCATTGAGCGCCGTGAGGCTGGGCGCCAGCAGGTCGAGGCGCGCACTCGCCTCGAGCAGCGGCGGCAGGAAGACGTTACCGGTGAAGTAGAGCGCTGCCGCTGCGCCGAGCAGGGCCACCAGGCGCCACGTGCGGCCGTCGCGCACGTTGGGCAGGGTCAGGCTGGCGCTACGGGAGCCGTTTGCCATGGCCGGAAGCTGCCGGCAGCCGACGATCAATACCAGCATCAGCAGCGGCACCGGCGCCACCCACAGGGCGAACGCCCACTGCCAGTGGGCACCGAGCCAGGCCGCGGCCAGGGGGCCGGTGGCGCCCGCCGCCAGCAGCTCGCCCACCAGCAGGCCGTTGGTGTAAACCGCCGAGGCGCGGCCGATGCGACCGGGCGCCCACAGCTTGGCGAGTACCGGCATCGCCGTTTGCATGAAGGCGATACCCACCCCCATCAGCACGGTGGCCAGCATGAAGGCGGTAAAGCCCTCGGGCAGGCTGCGCAGCGCACTGCCCAGCGCCATGACGGCGAGCCCCAGCAGCATGCTGGGCAGCGTACCGACCCGCGCCAGCAGCCAGCCGGCCAGCAGGGCGCCGAAGGCCAGGGTGACCAGCGGCAGGCTGGTGGCGATCGCCACCTCGCTGCTGGTAAAGCCCAGTACCGCCTTGAGCTGGGGAATCAGCGGCGGCACCACCAGCACCGTAAGGCGCAGGTAGAGCCCCAGGCACCACAGCAGGCCGTAGGCCAGCAGGGCCTGACGCAGCTCGCTCGGCGGCGGTGTGGTGGTGTCCTGAGTCATGCCCTGCTCTCCTGATCCCTTCTGCTACGCCCATAAAGCCGAAACCGGCCAAAGGCCGGTTCGGTTCATGCCATGGGGCACAGCTTATTAGCACTCTAATAAAAATCCTAGAAAAGCTAACTCAAAGGGCTACTGACAAATAGCCTGATAACCCTTCGTTACGATAAGCTTTTGCTAAAGCGCTATAACAGCAAGCAACATTACTTCACGGGGCACACCATCATCACTGGTGACCCCGTGCCTGTCACAAGGAGCGTGAAGATGGGCGCCACGACGCTCGCGACGATTAGCCGCCGCTTGGCAAGATACCTAGCGATTGCAGTCGTAGGAACCTTGCATCCCGATATCGGTACGCCTAGAATTGGCCTCAATACACCCGCCAAGCCTATGTGGACTCCGGTCCTCACGCTCAAATTGCGCGGGTTTTTTATTGCGCTTATGCAAGGCTCCAGTCACCTCGTTCCGGAGGTGGCACGATGATCCGCTTCGCCAAGCCCGCTCTGACGGCAAGAGAGCAGCTCGACCTGCTGATCGAGCGTGGCTTGCTCATCAATGACCGTGAACGCGCTCTTCGGCTGCTTGAAGTCACGACTTCATTCAGGCTCAGCCCTTATATGCGGCCCTTCCAGTATCCCGATGACCCGGAGCACCGGTTCAAACCGAACGCTCGGTTATCGGACATCATGCAGGTCTACCGTTTCGACAGCGACCTTCGTCAGCTAGTGATGGTCGCCATCGAAAAGGTCGAGATCGCCGTACGGACGGGCATCAGCAACCATATGGCCTGCACATACGGTACGCATTGGTACTTGACGCCCGCGTGCTTCAAGGCCCACTTCGATCATGCACGGTTGCTCACTGAGCTGAACGACAAGCTCGCCAAGGAAACCCGTCAGTATCACAAAGAGATAGAACGCATCGAGAGGGCGAAGGTACCCGAGGAAATCAAACGGGCACGACAAGAGAGCCGCAAGCGCGACAATTACCCACGCTATTACGCGCTCACCTACGACCAGCCTGCGCACTTGCCTTCTTGGGCAATGGTGGAAGAGCTGAGCCTCGGCACACTATCCCATCTATTCGATGGGCTTGACGAGTATCGTGATCGAAAGGCCATCGCACGGCGTTTCGCCCTCCCACACCATGTGCTCGCAAGCTGGCTGCATACCCTGACCTTCATCCGGAATGTCTGTGCGCATCATTTCCGGCTATGGAACCGCGAGCTCTCCATTCCGCCCAGTTGGCCGAAACACCTCGCCTTTCCGGCTCCTCAGGCGGGAAGGGGCGTCCCTCGCCGCCTCTTCACCGTCCTGATGATGCTGACGCACCTCACCACCCAGATCAGCCCGGACACCCGCTGGCCCGGTCGCCTCCAGGCCCTGCTGGCGGAATACCCCGACATTCCCCGCAAGCCCATGGGCTTCCCGGACGACTGGCAGGAAAGGTTGGAAGCCCTCAAGGCAGCAAAGACCCCCTGAACTGATAATCGAACTCCCAGCCAGTGAGACAGATAGCCTTGAGAAACGGACAAGAGGCCGTGTACGACTTCCTGCCTCTGCCCCAAGTCAGCCCAGCTCCTCGCCCCAGCCCAGCTCCTTGGCCAACGCAAACGCATGGTTCGCCGCCGGCACCCCGGCGTAGATCGCCACGTGCATCAGTACCTGGCGCAGTTCCGCTTCGGAGAGGCCGATGCGCTTGCCGGTCTTGAGGTGCAGCGTGAGCTCCTCGCGGCCCAGGGCGGCGAGGATGCCGGTGGTGATCAGGCTGCGCTCGCGGCGGGTGAGGTCGTCGTTGCTCCACAGCTCGCCCCAGGCCAGCCGGGTGATCATCTGCTGGAAGGGGGCGTCGAGGCTGTTGGCATTCCGGCTGGCGCGGGCAACGTGCTCCTCGCCGAGCACCTGCTTGCGGGTCTCGAGACCCTCGGCATAGCTCACGCCATGCTCGCCGACGTCCTCACGCTCGCTGGCCATCCACAGCAGTAGCCGCTTGGCCATGGCGGCGGGCGCCTCCACCGAGGGCACGTGGGCAATGCCTTCGAGGATCTCCAGCGGCGCCCCGCCACACTCGGCGGCCAGGGCCTGCAAGGTCTCCGGCGGGGTGGCCACGTCGGCGCTACCGCCTAGCAGGTGCACGCCGATGCCCGGATGCTCGGCGAGCGGGCCTTTCAGCTTGCCGCGGAAGTCGGTGCGGCCGAGCATCTCGCACAGGCGGGCGTAGGATTCGTCGTCGCCGCGGCCCATCTGGGTGCACCAGCCGGCCTTGAGGGCCGGTTCGGCCTCGAAGCAGGCCGGCGCGAACCAGCGCGGCACGATCTCCTCGGCCATGGCCGCCAGGCCTTCCTGACGAATGCGCTCGGCACGGGTGCTCCAGAGTTCGGCATTGCCGATCACCGCGCCGGTGTTGGTCAGGGTGACGGAGTAGAGCCGCTCGGCGTGTTCAGCGATCAGTTGCTGACCGACCACGCCGCCGATGGAAGTGCCGACGAAGTGGAAGCGCGAGGCACCGGCATGGTCGGCCAAGGCTAACGCCTCGGTGGCCAGGTCGGCCGGAGTGATCTCGCCGCCCTCGGCCGGCCAGGCCTGGCTGGCACCGTGGCCGGGCAGGTCCCAGGTCAGCACGCGATAGCGCGGCAGCAGCGTCGGCAGCAGCTCGTCCCACACCGCCTGGCTCATGCCGAGCGGATGCGCCAGCACCACCAGCGGCAGCGCCTCGGGGCCGAGCAGGCGATAGGCGACGCTGCGGCCGTCGACGTTCAGAAATGCCATGTTCCTTCTCCCTGCAGTGCAACGGGAAAAGCCGGCAGTTCATCACCACCGGCCCCGGTTCATACTTTCAGTCTCGCTTAAGCGCGCTCGATCAGGGTAGCGATACCCTGCCCCACGCCGACGCACATGGTGCACAGCGCATAGCGCTTGCCGGTGCGCTGCAGCTCGTGAGCGGCAGTGAGCAGCAGGCGCGCGCCGGACATGCCCAGCGGGTGGCCGAGTGCGATGGCACCGCCGTTGGGGTTGACCCGCGGGTCGTCGTCGGCGAGCCCCAGGTCCCGCGTGCAGGCCAGGGCCTGAGCGGCGAAGGCCTCGTTGAACTCGAAGATATCGATCTCGTCCATGGTCACGCCGGTGCGCTCGAGCAGCTTGCGTACCGCCGGCACCGGGCCGTAGCCCATGATGCGCGGCTCGACGCCGGCCGTGGCCATGCCGATGATGCGGGCCATGGGCTTGAGGCCATGTTGCTCCACCGCGGCCTGGCTTGCCACCAGCATGGCGGCGGCGCCGTCGTTGACGCCGGAGGCGTTGCCGGCGGTGATGCTGCCGCCCTCGCGGAACGGCGTCGGCAACCCGGCCAGCTTCTCCAGGGTGCTCTCACGCGGGTGCTCGTCGGTGTCGAATACCAGCGGCTCCTGCTTACGCCGCGGAATCTCGATGGGCGTGATCTCGATGGCGAAGCGGCCCGCCTTCTGCGCGGCGGCGGCCTTCTGCTGGGAGCGCAGGGCGAAGGCGTCCTGATCCTCGCGGGAAATATTGAACTGCTCGGCCACGTTCTCGGCGGTCTCCGGCATGGAGTCGATGCCGTAGGCCTTCTTCATCAGCGGGTTGACGAAGCGCCAGCCGATGGTGGTGTCCTCGATCTTCTGACCGCGGGAGAAGGCACTGTCGGCCTTGCCCAGCACGTAGGGCGCGCGGGACATGGATTCCACGCCGCCGGCCAGGGCCAGCTCCATCTCGCCGGCCTTGATGGCGCGGAAGGCGGTGCCCACCGCGTCCATGCCGGAGCCGCACAGGCGGTTCATGGTGGTGCCGGGTACCGAGGTGGGCAGCCCCGCCAGCAGGGCGGACATGCGCGCCACGTTGCGGTTGTCCTCACCGGCCTGGTTGGCGCAGCCCATGAAGACCTCTTCGATGGCGGCCGGGTCGAGATCCGGCGCCTCGGCCAGCACCGCCTTGAAGATGGTGGCGGCGAAGTCGTCGGGGCGTACGCTGGCCAGGGTGCCGCCGAAGCGGCCGATGGCGCTGCGCCGCGGATGGCAAAGGAATACGTTGGTCATACATTATCTCCTTAATTCGATGCCAGAACGCGTCGAGCGATGGCCAGACAAGGCGAGAGACAGCGACAAATCGGCAAGGATTGCTGATTTGGGCAGCTCCGCTGCTCGAAGAGCGAGCGACATGGATGTCGCGAGTCCAAAAGCGGAGTTTACGAATGGGTAAATGAGCATTTTGAGCTGTCTCTCAACGCCGTATGGCCAAGCGCAGGCCGTTCTGGCGCGAATTTATTGGCCGCTATGAGCCCGGGCGGTACGGTCTTTGAGTTCGCGCAGGACGTCGAGCTCGCGGGCCGAAGGCTCCGGGGTGCTCTCCAGCGTCTCGGCGAAGCGGATCTCCCAGCCGGTGGCTTCGATCACGTCCTCGCGGCTCACGCCCGGGTGCAGCGAGACGACTACCAGCTCCTTGGTCTCGGGGTCGGGCTTCATCACGCACAGGTCGGTGATGACCCGGGTCGGCCCCTTGCCGATATTGGGCACGCCGTCGCGGCCCTTGCCGTCGCGACCGAAGCCCAGGGTGGTGACGAAGTCGACCCGCTCGACGAAGGCACGCTTGGAGTGCTTCAGGGTAATGAACACCTCGCCGGCATTCGTCGCGATCTCCGGCGCACCGCCGCCGCCCGGCAGGCGTACCTTGGGCTCGCGGTAGTCGCCGATCAGGGTGGTGTTGAGGTTGCAGTAGCGGTCGATCTGGGCGGTACCGAGGAAGCCCACGTCGATCTTGCCGCCCTGCAGCCAGTAGCGAAACATCTCCGGTACCGAAACGGTGGTGAGCGCCGTCTCGGCCAGCTCGCCGTCGCCGATGGAGAGCGGCAGCACGTCGGGCTTGGTCTGCAGGGTGCCGGATTCGTAGATCAGCACCACGTCGGGGGCGTGAGTCAGGCGCGCCAGGTTGGCCGCCTCGGAGGGCAGGCCGATGCCGACGAAGCAGGTCATGCCGTTCTCCAGCGCGCGAGCCGCGGTGACGGTCATCATCTCTGACGAGGTGTAGGCCAGGCCCTTATCGACGGTACTCATCAGGCGTTCCCCCCTGCATTCATGACGTTCTCTTCGATCCACCGGGTGAAGGTGTCGCGGTCGCGGGCGATGCCGTCCCACTCCTTGTAGAAGGCGTTGTTGCGCGGGTAGTAGCCGTGGGCATAGGAGGGCAGCGAGCCCTTCTCGGCCACGGCGATGGCGCTGATGGCCCAGCCCGGAATGATGCAGGCGTTGGGGTGATAGTCGGCCTCGGTGCGCAGGTCGTCGACGATCTCCTCCACGGTAACGATGCTCTGCTTCGCCGCCAGCACCGCTTCTTTCTGCACGCCGACGATGCCTTCCACCAGCACGTTGCCGGCGCGGTCGGCCTTCTGCGCGTGCACGATGGAGACGTCAGGGCGCACCGCCGGCACTGCGGCCAGACGCTCGCCGGTGAAGGGGCATTCGATGAACTTGATCTGGTCGTTGACGCTGGGCAGCTCGCTGCCCACGTAGCCGCGCAGCACGGCCAGCGGCAGCCCGGCGGCCCCCGCTTCGAAGGCACAGGCCATGGCGGCGTGGCTGTGTTCGAGGATCTCGACCTTGTGCGGCCAGCCTTTCTCCACCGCATCGCGCAGGCGGTGCAGCGAGCCCACGCCGGGGTTGCCGCCCCAGGAGAAGATCACTTTCTTGGCGCAGCCGGCGCCGATCATCTGGTCGTAGACCAGATCCGGCGTCATGCGGATCAGGGTCAGGTCACGCTTCTTCTGGCGGATGATTTCGTGACCGGCAGCGAAAGGAATCAGGTGGGTGAAGCCCTCCATGGCCACGGTGGCGCCGTCTTCGACGTAGCGTGCCACCGCGTCACGGAGGCTCAGGAATTCGGCCATGGTGTTCTCCTGGGCGCTCTCGTTAAAAGTTCGAATAGCGAACTTTGTTTTGTGATACGAACAAATTACTCCCAAGTCTCGCGGTCGTCAAACTCGCCAGGAATGAAAAAAACGAGGGGAGGCCAGGCCTCCCCTCGTCGGGTGCAATGAAACCGATGGGTTTTCAGGTCGTTATTCGCGCTGGAGCCAGGCAGCGGCACGGCGCACCTGAGCGCGACTGCTACCAAGGTATAAGGCGGGATCGGTGGCCTGATGCAGCGCTTGCGCCTCCACCTGCCCCTGCAGCTCAGGATGAGCCAGCAGCGCATCGGCATAGGCCACGCCCTGCAGGCGGGCCGATTCAGCGGCCTCGGCGCTGATGCGCTTGGCCGCCTCCTGACCCAGTGTGGGCGCCAGCAGGCGCGACACCGGCTCGGCCATGATGCCGCCACCGGTCGCCGCCAGGTTGCGGCGCATGGCCTCGGGGTGCACCTCGAGCCCCTCGAGCAGTACGGCGGCCTGCTCCAGCGCCCCCTCCACCAGCAGCGCGCTATCGAGCAGTGGTGTCCACTCGGAGTGCCACTCGCCCAGGCCGCGTTCCAGCGGTTGGGCCTGGGCATTGAGGATCACCGAGACATGGCCGTGAACCTGCCGCGCCGCGCCGCGGATCAGTGCACAGCGCACCGGGTTGCGCTTGTGCGGCATGGAAGAGGACTCGCCCATGCCCTCGCCGCCAGGCTCGCTCACTTCCCCCACTTCGGTCTGGGTCAGCAGCGCGACGTCGAGCGCCAGCTTCTCGGTGGCGCCGGCCACGGCGTCCAGCGCGGTAGCCAGCGCATGGATCGGCTGGCGGTCGGTATGCCAGGGGAGCACCGGTGCGCTTAGCCCAAGGCGCTGCGCCAGGGCATCCATCAGCTCCAGGCCCAGCCCATCCGAATCGGTTCCATTTGATCCAGGCCCGTCCAAACCAGAATGAACGGCCACCGCCCCGCCGAACTGCACCGGCAGCTCGAGGGTGGCAAGACGACGGCGCGCCTGCTCCAGGCCGATGCCCCAGTGCGCCACCTTGACGCCGAAGGTAAGCGGCAGCGCCTGCTGCATCAGGGTGCGCCCCACCATCACCGTGGTTTCGTGAGCCTGCATCGACGTCAGCGCAGCGCTGCGGCAGCGTCGCAGCAGCGCGTCCAACGCCGCCAGACGCGGCTTGAGCAGCAGCATCAGCGCCGAGTCGACCACGTCCTGGCTGGTGGCGCCCAGGTGGAAATGGCGCCGCAGCTCGGCCGGCAGCGCCGCGCGCGCCTGCTTGACGAAGGGGATCGCCGCGTTGCCGCCGCTGGCCACGCCGGCGCCAATGGCCGAGGTATCGAAGGCGTGCCCTTCGAGTGCCTGACGCATCTGCGCCGCCGTGCCTTCGGGCAGAAGGTCACGCGCCTCCTGCACCTCTGCCAGGGCCAGCTCGAAGGCCAGCATGCCGGCCACCATGGCCTCGGCATTGCACTCGCTCAGCGCAACTTGGCTCATGAAGGGATGCTGTAGCAGGGCGTCGGACATATCATGTCTCCGGTAACATGTCTCCGGTAGTCAGGGCCCGGACTCACGGCTTGGCCTTGGCTATCGCTCAATCTATAGTCGAACAAGCGTTCGCGATTCGAACACTATGCTAGATTGGGTGCCACCCGGGAGCAACTCACGATAACGGAACGACAATGACGACAGAGGAAGAGGTTCTCAGCCCAGACGACCGCGACTTCGTGACCGCCCTGGCCAGCGGACTCGAGGTAGTTCTGGCCTTCGACGAGGCGCACCCGCGCATGACCCTGAGCGAAGTGGCAGCGCGAACCGACATGAACCGCGCCCGCGCCCGACGCTTCCTGCTCACCCTGCACGCGCTGGGCTACGTGAGGAAGCAAGGCCGCTACTTCGAGCTGGCCCCGCGGGTGCTGCAGCTCGGCTACGCCTTTCTCTCCGCCAACAACTATCGTAGCGTGATCCAGCAGGTGCTGGAGGACATCACCGCGGAGAGCGGTGAATCCTCGTCCCTGGGCGTGCTCGACGGCGACGCCGTTACCTACGTGGCACGCTCCTCGGCCCCCCATCGGCTGATGGCCATCACCCTCTCGGTGGGTACCCGACTGCCCGCGGCTCACACCTCCATGGGCCGGGCGCTGCTGGCTCAGCTGCCCGACGCCGAGCTGGATGCCTTCCTGGAGCGGGTCACGCTGGAGCGCTACACCGACAAGACCGTGACCGACAAGGCGCTGCTGAAGAAGTGCATTCTCAAGGTGCGCCAGCAGGGCTACGCCATTGCCGACCAGGAGCTCGACTCCGGGCTGCGCTCGCTGGCGGTGCCGGCCTTCGATTCCAACGGCAAGCTGCTCGGCGCCATCAACATCAGCACCAACGCCGCCCGGGTCGATCTCGACACCCTGATGAAGGAGTACTTGCCGCTGCTGCAGAGGAAGGCGCGGGAGATTAGGGAAACCGTCAGTTGAGTGTGGCAAGACGAAGCGCCGTCTAACCCACCCCATGCCAGGAAGGGCGCATGCTGGAAATACTCGCCATCACCACCCCGATCTTCCTGTTGATCGGGGCCGGCTACCTGGCCATGGGCACGCGGCTGGTGAATCGGGAGCAGCTGCAGGGGATCACCACCTTCGTGCTCTACTTCGCCCTGCCGGCGCTGGTGATCCGGGCGGTGACCCAGAACCCCCTCGATGAAGTCCTGCGACCTCACTACCTACTGGCCTATGGCCTCGGCTCGCTGGCGGTGTTCGTCTTCGCCCTGCTGTTGACCCTTGGCCTGCAGCGCAAGCCGCTCAGCGAAGGGGCCATTCACGCCCTGGGCATGTCAGCCTCCAACAGCGGCTTCATCGGCTTTCCGGTGGCGGCCATGGTGCTGGGCGCCTCTCCGGCGGCGGTTTTCCTGGCGCTGAACATGCTGATCGAGAACCTGCTGATCATCCCGATGGCGCTGATTCTCGCCGAAGTGGGACGCCAGCGCGGCGCCGGCATCGCCACGGTGGCGCGCAAGACTCTCTTTCGACTGGTGCGCAACCCCATCCTGGTTGGGCTGGCGCTGGGCCTGCTGCTGGCGGTGACCGACACCGCCCTGCCCCGTCCGCTGGCCCAGGCCGTCGACATGCTGGCCAATGCCTCCGGCCCCGCGGCGCTGTTCGTCATCGGCGGCACCCTGTTCGGCCTCCAGGTGCGCGGCATGATGAACGACGTAGGGCAGATCGTGGCGGGCAAGCTGATCCTGCACCCGCTGGCGGTGCTCGGCGTCTTCCTGCTGATACCGGAAGCGGACCCCATGCTGCTGGCCGGTGCGCTGCTGTTCGCCTGCGCGCCGATGATCAGCGTCTTCCCGCTGCTGGGCCAGCGCTACGGCATGGCCGGCGTCAGCGCCGCCACGCTGATGGTCGCCACCCTGTCCGCCTTCGTGACCCTGAGCGTGGCTATCTGGGCGATCAAGAGCTCTGGGCTGCTGCCTGCCGGCTGAGGCTAGCGGCCAGCGCCCCCGTCTCCGTTACGCTAGAGCTCCCACCCCACTCAATCGGCCGGGTAGCCCGGCACCGGCGCATCCCGCTTCAGGTGAGCGACCCAGGACTCGATGCCGGGTAGCCCCGTGGCGGTACTCTGATAGAACTCGCTCATGTCGGGCAGCTCGTGGGCAATGCCCTTGTGGCAGGTAATGCAGGTTGCCTCACCGTCGGCGAGGGTGGTGGAGTGCGCAAGCGCGGCCCGTGAGCTCTGCTGGGTGAAATCCATGGACTCGAAGTCGTGGCAGTTGCGGCACTCCAGCGAGTCGTTGGCCTCCAGCCTGGCCCACTCCCTTTCCGCCAGCTCGCGCCGCTTGTCCTCGAACCGCTCTTCGGTGCGAATGGTGCCGAAGATCCAGCCCCACACCTCCTTGGAAGCCTCCATCTTGCGCCCCATCTTGTGCGTCCAGCCATGGGGCACATGGCAGTCGGCACACTGGGCGCCGACCCCGGAGCGGTTGACGTCGTGGATCCTGCCCTGCATTTCACGGTAGGGATTGCGCTCCATCTCATGGCAGGAGATGCAGAACTGCTGGGTATTGGTGGCCTCCACCGCGGTGTTGAAGCCGCCCCAGAAGAAGATCCCGGCAATGAAGCCGCCAAGCGTCAGGAACCCCAGGCTGAAGTGCATGCTGGGGCGCATCAGGATACGCCAATAGGTGAGCAACCAGCGCTTCATTGGCCACCTCCCTCACGCTGCTGCTGGAGCATTTCTCCCAGCACCTCGTCGACGTTGAGGAAGGTGTTGGGAACGATGGGGCTGGCATCGGTCTGCGGCACATGGCACTGGGTGCAGAAGTAGCGGTCGGGCGACACCGCCGCCAGCACCTGCTGGTGGCGGTCGCGGAAGTGGCTGATGCTGACCATGGGCGCACCGGCCTGAACCGCATGCTCGCGGCTGTGGCAGGTCAGACAGCGGTTGGCCCGGGTATCGACCTGATAGTCGCGGATGCCGTGGGGGATGACCGGCGGCTGCTCCGGGTAGTTGAGCACTTCTCGCCCGGCGTCCCGGGGCTCGCCGGCCAACGGCGGTGCCGGCAGGGACTGGCTGAGGGTACCGCCCGGCCGCAAGCCATCCGGTGCCGAATCGTCCCGATGCTCTTCGGCGATTACCAGTCCGGCAACGACCAGCGCCAGCGAGAGACTGAGCATAGTGAGCCATTTCATCGCATTTCTCCTTCTGTCTCGGCCTCAGGCCAGGCTGACCAGTTCGAGACGAACCGCGCACTTCTTGAAGTCCGTCTGCTTGGAGATCGGGTCCGTGGCGTCCAGCACCACGTTGTTGATCAGCCGGTTGGCATCGAAGAAGGGCACGTAGACCAGGCCCCGCGGTGGCGTGACCCGGCCGCGGGTCTCGACCCGCAGGCGCACCTCGCCACGACGACTGATCACCTTCACCTCGCTGCCGCGCCGCATGCCCTCCTCGCGGGCATCCTCCGGGTGCATGTAGAGCAGCGCCGCCGGCACCGCCCGATGCAGCTCCGGCACGCGGCGGGTCATGGAGCCGGTGTGCCAGTGTTCGAGCACCCGCCCGGTGGAGAGCCAGTAGGGGTACTCCTCGTCCGGCGACTCAGGGGGCGGCTCGTCGGGAACGGCAAAGATCAGCGCGCGGTCGTCGGGCTTGGCGTAGAACTGCACGCCTCGGCCCTCTTCCACATAGGGGTCGTAGCCTTCGCGATAGCGCCACAGGGTCTCCTGGCCGTCGACCACCGGCCAGCGCTTGCCGCGGTTCTGGTGATAGTTGTCGAAGGCGTCGAGATCCTTGCCCTTGCCGCGGCCGAAGCGGGCGTACTCCTCGAACAGCCCCTTCTGGATATAGAAGCCGAACGCCTCGGCCTCCTGGTTGGCGTAGCCCTCCTCCATGTCCGAGAGCGGGTAGCTGTCGACCTGCCCGTTGGCGTAGAGCAGCTCGAACAGCGTCTTGTCGCGGTACTCGGGGGCCTTGTCGAGCAACTCGCTCGGCCACACGTCGGCGACGTCGATCCGCTTGGAGAACTCCACCAGTTGCCAGAGGTCGGAGCGCGCCTCCCCAGGGGCATCGACCAGCTGATGGAAGAACTGGGTACGCCGCTCGGAGTTGCCGAAGGCGCCCTCCTTCTCGACCCAGGAGGCAGCCGGCAGGATCAGGTCGGCGGCCTGGGCCGAGGCCGTGGGGTAGATGTCGGAGACGATGACGAAGGCCTCCTCGTTGCGCCAGCCCGGCAGAATCTCCTGCTGGGTGTTGGGCCCGGCCTGTATGTTGTTGTTGACCTGGGTCCAGTAGACCTTGATCGCGCCGTCCTTGAGCTTGCGGCTCTGCTCCACGGCATGAAAGCCCACGCGCTCGGGAATGGTGCCCTCGGGCAGCTTCCAGATCTGCTCCGCATCGCGGCGATGCTCGGGGTTGGTGACCACCCGGTCCGCCGGCAGGCGATGGGCAAAGGTGCCCACCTCGCGAGCGGTGCCACAGGCAGAGGGCTGGCCGGTCAGCGAGAAGGGGCTGTTGCCGGGCTCGGAGATCTTGCCGGTGAGCAGGTGCAGGTTGTAGATGAGGTTGTTCACCCACACGCCGCGGGTGTGCTGGTTGACCCCCATGGTCCAGAACGACATGACCTTGATGTCGGGGTCGGCGTAGAGCTCGGCCAGCCGCTCCAGGCGGCTCTCGGACACCCCGGATTCCCGTGCCGCCCGTTCCAGGGTGAAGTCGGCGACGTGGTCGGCGAATTCGTCGAAGCTCATCTCCGTCCAGCGGTTGGGCTCGTCGGCGTTGGCGGCCGCCTGCTGCAGCGGGTGCTCGTCGCGCAGGCCGTAGCCGATGTCGTCCACCGCACGCACGAAGTTGGTGTGATTCTCGACGAAATCGCGGTCGACGCGGTCGGTCTGGATGATGTGGTTGGCGATGTAGTTGAGGATCACCACGTCGGCGTTGGGCTTCATCACCATGGGGATGTCGGCCAGATCGAAGCTGCGGTGCTGGAAGGTGGAGAGCACCGCCACCTGGGTCTCGGGATAGGAGAGCCGCCGGTCGGTGACCCGGGTCCAGAGGATCGGGTGCATCTCCGCCATGTTGGAGCCCCACAGCACGAAGGCGTTGGCGTGCTCGATGTCGTCGTAGACGCCCATGGGCTCGTCGGAGCCGAAGGCGCGCATGAAGGCGAACACCGCCGAGGCCATGCAATGCCGCGCGTTGGGGTCGATGTTGTTGGAGCGCAGCCCGGCCTTGAACAGCTTGCTGGCGGCATAGCCTTCCCAGATGGTCCACTGGCCGGAGCCGAACATCGCCACGCTCTCGGGCCCATGCTCGCGGATGGCGCTCTTGAACTTGTCGGCCATCAGGTCGAGGGCCTCGTCCCAAGAGACCGGCTCGAAGTCGCCGCGCTTGTCGTAGACGCCGTTGCGCTTGCGCAGCAGCGGCTGCTGCAGGCGGTCTTGCCCGTAGAGAATCTTGGACAGGAAGTAGCCCTTGACGCAGTTGAGCCCGCGGTTGACCTCCGAGTGCATGTCGCCGTGAGTGGCCACAATACGGTTGCCCTGGGTGGCCACCATCACGCTGCAGCCCACCCCACAGAAGCGGCAGGGTGCCTTGTTCCAGTTCAGCCGCGTCAAGTCGGCATTGGTGATGAGATTGGTGGCGCCGGCCGGAATGGCCATACCGGCGGTGGCCGCCGCCACGACCACTGCGTTGGCCTTGGCGAATTCACGACGCGTCATCTTCATGTCGGCATTCCTTCTGCAGCGGCTTGGGATGGGACGGGATCGGCGGGTTCATCGGCAGACGCGGTATCGAGCACCTGGTGATACACCAGCGCCGCTCCCAGCACGCCTGGCCGCACCTGGATCGCATCGATCAGCTCGAGAATCCGCGCCTCGCGCAAACTCTCCACTACCACAACCAGCTTGCCGCTGGGATCCTCGGCGCTGACCTCGCTCTCGGGCTGGGCAGCCAGCCATCGAGCCACTTCTTGCCCGTACTCGGGCCGGACATGCACCAGCAGACTGGCGATGTGGAGGGTTTCATTCGGCATGGGCCATCTCCTCGCTTGTCATTGTGATGGCGTGGTTGGGGCACAGGGCCTGGCAGGCACCGCAGCCGGTACAGGCCTCGTGGTTCAGTCGCGGCTTGGGCGGGCGCCCCAACTGGGGGGAAAACACGATCGCCTGCCACTCGCAGGCGTCCTGGCAGCTCTGGCAGTGAATGTCGGCCAGCGCCAGGCAGTGGCCCTCGATCCGGGCGCGCCAGGGAAAGGCGGGGCGCTGGGTGTCGAACACGCCTGCCTTGCAGACCTCGACGCAGGCGCGGCACAGCGAGCAGCCCGCTTGGTCGAAGCGGATCTCGGGATAACCGCCGCCGCCATGGAACAGCACACCCTCGGGGCAGGCCTCGATACAGGCCGCACAGCGCACGCAGCGTTCGGTGAAGTCAGGATCGGTCCAGGGTGGCCGCCGGATCGGGCCATGACCGCCGAGAGAGCGAAAGAACTGGCGACGTGTATTGTGGTTGTTCGCCTTGTGCATACGACCCTCAGCTCGGCGGCCCGGGCGGGCCCGTGAAGGTCTGGTAAATCCATACCGAGAAGCCGAAGCTGCCGACAACGGCTATCGCCAGGATGGGAAACAGCAGGATGGCGATGAAGAGGAACAGCTTGAACTCCTTTTTCTTCCGCTCCTCGGGCGCCATGGTATCCGGGTCTTCCATGCCTCTCCCCTTATTACCCGTTAGTTATTATTGAGCCTCCTGATGTCAGGGTAGCTAATATTCCAGCATCCCAAGTGCTTGTTACAAAAAGATACGTAACGGGCCCGCTTGTGTGGGCGGGCCCGTTACGTCAGTGGCAGATAAACAGCCGATCAGCTTTACCTCTAGGCCTTCACGTCTAGGTCGTCAGGTCTGGGTCTTCACGTCTGGGCGGCGGCATTGATCACTGCATCCAGCGCCGCCAGGTAGCCCTGGCTGCCGAGGCCAGCGATCACGCCATCGGCGCGCAGCGAGACATAGGAGTGGTGGCGAAAGCTCTCGCGCTTGTGCACGTTGGAGAGATGCACCTCGATTACCTTGCCGTCGAAGGCGTTGAGGGCATCGAGGATGGCCACCGAGGTGTGGGTATAGGCGGCGGGGTTGATGATGATCGCCGCCGTGCCGTCCTCGCGGGCGGAGTGGATGGCATCGATCAGCACGCCTTCGTGGTTGCTCTGCAGCGCCTTGATGTCCCAGCCGTTGATGGCGGCCTTCTCGTAGAGCGCGTTGTTGATGTCGTCGAGGGTTTCATATCCATAGACTTCCGGCTGACGGCTGCCGAGCAGGTTGAGGTTGGGGCCGTGCAGTACCAGGACTTTATTCATGGGTTCTTCTTCTCTGCTGTGTGCGAATGAAATGCCCGGGCCTTACGCCTGCGTTTCGAGCAGCCGCTGCCAGGCAGCGATGACGGTTTGGCGGTGCGCCTCGAAGTCGGCCTCGCGCCCGCGGGCGGCCTCGCGGGTCAGCGACGCCCGGTGGGCGGTGCTGCGCAGGGCCAGGTAAGCGTCGCGCAGGCGCTGGCACTCCTCGGCGGGCAGACGACCGCTGCTCTCCAGGGTTTCGAGGATGCGCATGTTGTCGCTCCAGCGCAGCAGCTCCGGGGTTTCGTGGCCCATGGCGAGCACCGCGAACTGGCACAGGAACTCGATGTCGACCATGCCACCGGGGTCGTGCTTGAGATCGAACTGGCCCGCTTCGCTCTTGCCGCCCAGGTGCTCGCGCATCTTGTGGCGCATCTTGACCACCTCTTCGCGCAGCGCCTCACGGTCGCGCTCGCGGCCGAGAATCTCGCTGCGCACGGCATCGAAGCCTGCGGCCAGGCGTGAGTGCCCCGCCACTACCCGGGCCCGTACCAGCGCCTGGTGCTCCCAGGTCCAGGCCTCGCGGCGCTGGTACTCGGCGAAGGCGTCGAGGGTGGTGGTCAAAAGCCCGGCGTTGCCCGAAGGACGCAGGCGCATGTCGACCTCGTAGAGCGTGCCGGCGGGGGTCACCGCGGTGAGCAGGTGGATGATGCGCTGGCCCAGGCGGGTGAAGAACACCGAGGCGTCGATGGGCCGGGTGCCGTCGGTCTCGCCGCGGGAATCGCCGTCGTGAATGAACACGAGGTCGAGGTCGGAGCCGTAGCCCAGTTCGATACCGCCGAGCTTGCCGTAGCCGACGATCAGGAACTCGGGCTCGGCGCCGGCGCGGGAGCCGTCGCGGCGCAGCGGGTAGCCGTGCTTGCGCACCAGGTGGCGCCAGGCCATGGCCAGCACCGTTTCCAGCAGCACCTCGGCAATGTAGGTGAGGTAGTCGCTGACCTTCATCAGATGCCGGGTGCCGGCGATGTCGGAGGCGGCGACGCGCAGCACGTGGGCGTGCTTGAACACGCGCAGCGCCTCGAGCTGGGCTTCTTCGTCGTCCTCGGGAATGCGCCCCAGGGCCTGGCGCAGCTCATCGGCCAGGCGCTCCTTGTCGGCGGGGGTGTAGAGGGTGGCCGGGGTCAGCAGCTCGTCCAGCAGGATCGGGTAACGGGCCATCTGCTCGGCGATCCACGGGCTGGCGCTGCACAGCCCCATCAGGTGGCTCAGCGCTTCGGGGTTCTCGCGCAGCAGCGCCAGGTAGGCGGTACGCCGCAGCACCGATTCGATCAGCGGCAGCACCCGTTCGAGAGCGGTATCGGGCGCGTCGCTTGTCGCCACCGCATCGAGCAGCAGCGGCATCAGGGCTTCGAGGCGGTCGTAGCCGATGCGCTGCATGGCCTGCACCTGGCGCGACTGGCGCAGCCCGACGAGACGACGCAGGGCCGTCTCGGCCTCATCGAAACCCGCTTCGGCGAGCATCGCCTCGGCCTCGTGGGGCTCGAGCTCTCCGCACCACAGCGCCCGCCAGTCGTCCAGCGACAGGCCGCCTTCTTCTGCCGCCTCGCCGTTCTCCTCGACCTCTTCTTCGGGGTCGGCGATCACCGCATCGAAATGGCCGCGCACCCTGCCGCGCACTTCCTCCAGGCGCGCCAGCAGCGCCGGCCAGTCCTCCATGTCCAGCGCCAGGGCGACGCGCTCACGGTCGAGATCGTCGTCCGGCAGGCTCTGGGTCTGGCGATCCTCCAGCGCTTGCAGCGCATGCTCCAGGTCACGCAGGAAGACGTAGTCGGGCTCGAGCTCGTCGACCACGCCTTGCGGCAGCAGCCCCAGCGCCGGCAGACGCGAGAGCGCCGTGCGCAGCGAGGTGACCTGCAGTTCGGTGTCGCGACCGCCGCGGATCAGCTGGAAAGCCTGCACCACGAACTCCACTTCGCGAATGCCGCCGGGACCGAGCTTGATGTTGGCCTGCATGCCGCGACGCTTCACCTCACGGTTGATCAGGCCCTTCATCTCGCGCAGCGACTCGATGGCGCCGAAATCGAGGTACTTGCGATAGACGAAGGGCCGCAGGTGGCCGAGCAGCTCGCCGCCGGCCTCCAAGTCGCCGGCCACCGGCCGCGCCTTGAGCATGGCATAGCGCTCCCACTCCCGCCCCTGATCCTGATAGTAGGCGGCAAGCGAGCTGAAGTTGCCGACGAGCGGACCGCCGTCGCCCAGCGGACGCAGGCGCATGTCGACGCGAAAGACGAAGCCGTCGGCGGTGACCGCATCCAACGCGGCGATCAGCTTCTGCCCCAGCTTGGTGAAGTACTCCTGATGCGCGAGGGAGGTGCGCCCACCCTCGGTGTCGCCCTGCTCGGGGTAGGCAAAGATGAGATCGATATCGGAAGAGAGATTGAGCTCGCCGGCACCGAACTTGCCCATGCCCAGCACCACCAGGCGCTGCTCGCTGCCGTCGCTGCGCGCCGCCGGGCGCCCCCAGCGCGGTTCGAAGTGATGCTCGAGCCAGCCCATGGCGCCTTCCAGCGACACCTCGGCCAGCTGAGACACCGCCGCGGCGGTGGCCCACATGTCGGTGCCCGCCGGCCGCACCAGGTCACGCCAAACGATGCCCAGCATGCGCGCCCGGCGGAAGCGCCGCAGCACAGCGTGCAGGCCGGCCTCGTCCTCGGCGCTCTCCAGCCGTTCGCTGAGCCAGGCGGTGAGCGTCTCGGCCGTTGGCGACTCGTCCAGCTCGCCGCCGGCATCCAGATGCAGCAGCCATTCGGGGTAGCGCACCAGGGTGTCGAGGGCGAAGTCGGAAATGACGATGACGCGGGCCAGCTGGCGACGGCGCTCCGGCCCCAGCGCCAGCCAGTTCTCCGAGGGCGGCTCCTGGCCGGTCATCTCGGCCACGTTGTCGGCACGCGCCAGGCTCTCGCTCAGACGCTGCCATGCCTTCTCCAGGGCGGGCCTGAGTGCGGTCGGAATGTCATCGACGGGAAGGAAGTCAGCAGTAAGAGCCATGGGCAACTCGCCTTGTCGCAGCGGAATTGCCCCCAGCATATCGAAGGCGCCGACGCGGCGGCACCCCCAACGAGGCCCTTAGCCGAAGAACTTCTGCCAGGCGAGCAGGCCCCAGGTCAGACCGGCGGCGATCAGCGCAATCATTACCGCCGCCGAGCCGATGTCCTTGGCCCGACCGGACAACTCATGATGCTCGGTACCGATGCGGTCCACCACGCTCTCGATGGCGCTGTTGATCAGCTCCACGGTGAGCACCAGCAGACAGCTCCCCACCAGCAGAATCCACTCCACCGGCCCCGCGCCGATCC
This sequence comes from Halomonas sp. MCCC 1A11062, assembly GCF_021404355.1. Lineage (NCBI taxonomy): Bacteria > Pseudomonadati > Pseudomonadota > Gammaproteobacteria > Oceanospirillales > Halomonadaceae > Halomonas > Halomonas sp. MCCC 1A11062. The sequence goes on along the minus strand of NZ_JABFTW010000022.1, from coordinate 25,326 downwards.
ACCAGGCCAGCGGCAGCAGTACCACACAGAGGGCCAGCTCCTGGCGGAAGGCCGTCTCATGGCGAAAGGCGAACCTGAGCCCCTTGATCGAGTAGCCCGTGGCATCGATGACATGCCGCCATCCGGTTCGTGCTGGTTTCATCGTCTCGCATCCTGAATTGCGGGTTGAATCGGCCTCAGTGCGCCTCGATCATGCGCGCCAGGTCTTCGGAGAGCGGATCCAGCACCTGCGCCCAGTTGAGCCAGGGCGTGGACGAAGTGCCGTTGACCATCACCGTGAACACGCCCCAGCGCCCCGAGCGGGTGCGGAAGTAGCCGCTCACGGCGCGCACCGCGTAGGGCTGGTTGAGGGTGCCGGTCTTGAGCATGATGTGGTCCTGGAACAGCGGCGAGCCGCGACGAATGAAGCGCGACACGCCGTTGGCCGGTGACTGGAAGCTGGCGACGAAGCTGGGGAACAGCGAAGAGCGGTGGAACATGCTCTCCAGCAGCACGTTGCTGCCGTGGGCCGAGGTGCGATTCTCCGTGGTCAGGCCGCTGCCGCTGAGCATGATCACCGGGCCGTGATCGGGCAGGCCGTCCACGTACTGCTGAATCGCCTCGCCGGCCTGGAGCAGGTCCGCCCTGGGGGTATCCACCAGGTTGAGCGCCAGCACGTCGGCCATGAAGTTGTTGGAGTAGTTCATCACATGCAGCAGCAGCTCCTGCAGCGCCCTGCTCTCCACCTGCGCCAGCGTTCGCGCGGAAGCGGCAGGCTGCTCGATGCTGGTGACGTAGCCCCCGCCCACGCCGATACCGGCCTGCTCGAGCATGGCCATCAGCGTGCGGGCGGTCTGCCGGGCGGAGTCGCCGCTGGCGCGGTAGACGTCCCGAGGCGAGGCGTTGAGTGAAATCTGGCCGCGCAGCAGCATCACGTCGCCCTCTTCGCGGGTCACGCGCTCGGCGCTGAACTCGGTGCCGCTGTCGGGCGGGCGCGTCTCGATCCGGTTGTCGACCTCCAGGATCAGCCCCTGACTGTCGCAGCTGGTGATGCGGGCCGGCTCGCCCGCCGCCGCTCCCGGCGCGACGTTGACGCACCAGTTGCCGTGGTTGACCCCGGCCGAGGAGAGCAGCGCGCTGTAGCTGTTGGCGGTGCGCGAGTGTGCCTCGCAGCGGTCGGTGGTGATGCACTCCACCGGGCCGAAGCGCCACTGGCTGACCACCAGGCGCCCTTCGATCTCGCGTACGCCGGCCTGATGCAGCCGTTGGGTCAGCCGCCACAGGTCCTCGCTGGAGAGCCCCGGGTCGCCGCCGCCGTCGAGTATCAGGTCGCCGCGCAGCACACCATTGGCATCGAGTTCAGCGGTGCTGACCAGCCGGGTGGCAAAGCGGTGCTGGGGCCCCCAGCGGTCGAGCGCAGCGGCCGCCAGGTAGGCCTTGGACACCGAGGCCGGCGACAGCTGGCGCTGCGGCTCGATGGCGCCGAGCAGGACGCCGTCACGCCCACCGTCACCCAGCAGCCGCGCTTCGGCGCTGATGCGAAAGCCGCTCTCGGTCATCTTTCCGAGCTCGGCAAAGCCCGACCCGAGCGCCGCCACCGGCAGCATCGAACCGCACAACAGAAGCAGGCAGCCAAGCCTGGCAACAGTTCTCGAAATCATCGAACCATCCATCTAAAGCCCACGTGACGCTCGTCAGTGGGAAACTCGTGAAAACAACTGGATCACCACCACACCGGCAACGATCAGACCGATACCGAGCACCGCCGGCAGATCCGGACGCTGGCCGTACACCACGATACCGACCAGGGCCACCAGCACGATACCCAGGCCGGCCCAGATGGCATAGGCGATGCCCACCGGAATGGTACGCAGCACCAGCGACAGCATATAGAAGGCAATCGCGTAGCCGACCACTACCACCAGACTGGGGCCGAGCCGTGTGAAACCATGAGTCGCCTTGAGCGCACTGGTCGCCACGACCTCGGCGACGATGGCCAGGGCCAGATAGACGAACGCCATCAGCTTCTCTCCGTGTCGCAGGGTACCAGTTCGGGGGCATGGGGCAGCTCGGCGACCAGACGCCAGAGTGACTGACCGCTGGTGTGGTATTTTCGTTCAAAAGGCGTGAGGTACCGGGTGCCGGGGTCGAACGGTTCCACCGCAGCCGTCGTACCGGTCGCCTGCGCCAGCGCCAGGGCGAACTCCTCGACGTAGAGCCGCCAGTTGGAGCGCAGCTCCAGCCGGCCGCCCAGCGCCAGGATCGCCGGCAGCACAGGATGCCCATGCCAGCGCTGCTTGAGATGCACCGACTTGGGGTAGGGGTTGGGATAGAGCAGATAGTGCCGCACCGGCTGCCAGCCGGCGGCCAGCGCCAGGCGCCAGAAGTCCACCAGGTCGGCGCGTACCAGCAGGGCGTTCTCGCCCACCTCGCCGTGCTCGCGGGAGAGCCGCTCGGCGCTGCGGTCCACGCCGATCACCACATGGTCGTCGAACTGCCGGGCCAGCTCGCGGGTGGAAACCCCCACGCCGCAGCCGGCGTCGAGTATCAGCGGACGCTGCCCATCCCCGGCTTCATGCTCGTACCACGCAAGGGCCTGCTCGAACGCCGCCCGCGTGTGCTCGGCCACGGGCTTGCGCAGCGGATGGCGCAGCGCCCGTTCGACGCGCTTCTCGACGTCCCGGTGGGGGCCGCTCTGGTTGGTCGCGATGGGGCGGGAGGTGGCATGCATTAGGCAGATCGATCGGTAGCGGACGAACGGCCATTCTAGCAGCCATGTCGGCGCGCGCGAGGGGGGCGAGAGGGACGAGAGAGGGATGAGACAGGGCGAAAAAAAAGGCGCTTCGACAAGGAAGCGCCCACATACCCACTCGTATGACTCAAACAGCGGAATCAGGATAGCGTGTTTCCCGTCACATTTCAAACGTTTGTTTTATCTTTGCTGGCCGCAACTTGCACGCTACGCCCATGACGACATCCCGAAGCGGGTGCTATGATCGCCAGTCCTATATTTACATTACCGACTCGCACGAACAGCACAACGAGGAAAGCGGCTTGTCTCACTTACCGGTGATCGTCGGCATGGGTGGCGTCAACGCCGCCGGTCGTACCTCTGGCCATCAAGCGTTTCGTCGCACCGTGATCGACGCCCTTCCCGAAGTTGAGCAGCAGGCGTTGCTGCTCGGCCTGGCCGCCATGATGGGGCTGGGCACCTGCCGGGAAGGCACCTGGTACGATACCGCCGGAAACCCTATCGAGGCCGCTCGCCTGGCCGAGAACTGCCGTGCGCAGGTGCTCGACCATACGTTGATCCGACGTATCGAGAATCCCCTCTTCAATGACGACGGGCTACCGGCCAATCGCCGCGCCAGCCTGGGCCTGGGCTCGGAGCTGACCTTCAGTATCCGCCGCCGTCAGTTGCCCGAGCGGCTGCCGCCGACCTGGCAGGTGCGCGAGCTGGACCGCCACACTCTGGAAGTCACGGTGCCAGCCGGCGAACTCGACGTGCTGCTGCCGGAAACCCGGCCGGCTCTGGTGCGTGCCGCCGGTCAGCTGCCCAGCGGCTTCGATCCCAGCCGCTACTACCGCAGCGTGCACCATCCGCGCGGTCTTTCGATGTCCATCTTTGCCGCCAGCGACTGCCTGGCGAGCAGCGGTCTGGCGTGGGATGAGCTGCGCGACCGTCTCGACCCCGACGACATCGCCGTGTATGCCGGCAACTCCATCGGCCAGCTCGACGACGAAGGCTGGGGCGGGCTGCTCAAGAGCTTCGTGTCGGGCAACCGGGCCACCTCCAAGCAGATGCCGCTGGGCTACGGGCAGATGCCGGCCGACTTCCTCAACGCCTACGTGCTCGGCAGCGTGGGCGGCACCGGGGCAGCCCTGGGCGCCTGCGCCAGCTTCCTCTACAACCTGCGCCTGGGCGTGGAGGACATTCGCAACGGCCATCGTCGCGCCGTGATGGTGGGCACCTCCGATGCCCCAGTGACGCCCGAGATCATCGAGGGCTTCCGCGCCATGGGCGCGCTGGCCGACGACGAAAGCCTCAAGGCGCTGGACGCCCTGGAGCTGCTCACCGATGCCGACTATCAGCGCGCCTGCCGCCCCTTCGCCCGCAACTGCGGCTTCACCATCGCCGAAGCCAGCCAGTTCATTCTGCTGCTCGACGATGCCCTGGCGCTGGAGCTGGGCGCCGAGATCCTCGGCAGCGTGCCGGGCGTGTACGTCAATGCCGACGGCTGGAAGCGCTCCATCTCCGCACCCGGCATCGGCAACTACATCACTCTGGGCAAGGCGGCCGCGCTGGTCCGCGACATGCTGGGCGACACTGCCCTGCGCGAGCGCACCTTTCTGCATGCCCACGGCACCAGCACACCCAAGAACCGCGTGACCGAGTCCCACGTCTTCGATCTGGTCGCCCAGGCGAACGGTATCGAAAACTGGCCGGTGGTGGCGGTGAAGGCCTTCGTCGGCCACTCCCAGGGCAGCGCCGCCGGCGACCAGTTGGCCAGCGCACTCGGCAGCTTCGCCCACGGCCTGCTGCCGGGCATTCCCACTCTCGATGCGGTGGCCGACGACGTCTACGCCGAGCGGCTGCACTTCTCCCGCGAGCCGCAGCGGTTCACGGCCGATGCCGCCTTCATCAACGCCAAGGGGTTCGGCGGCAACAACGCCACCGGCGTCGTTCTCTCCCCTATGGTGACCGAGCGGCTGCTGGCGCAGCGCCATGGCGAGGCCGCCGTCGCGGCCTGGCGCCAACGGCGCGAAGCGGTGCGCGAGGCCAGCCAGGCCTATCTGGCCGCAGCCGATCGCGGCGAGTACGAGGTGCGCTATCGCTTCGGCGAGGGTGTGCTGGAAGGGCCCGAGCTCGAGGTCAACGATACCCATATCGTCATCCCCGGCTACGCACGCCCGGTATCGCTTGCAGTGGACAACCCCTTCGGCAAGCTGGAAGAGTGATTCGAGGCGGCCCGCCGACGTTGTCGGCTCGGCCGCTGGCGGTTACCCTGAGCCCCCCTTAGCTGTGCAAGTGAGCGGAGCGCCATGAAAATCGCGGTCTATCCCGGCACCTTCGACCCCATCACCCACGGCCACTACGACCTGATCGAGCGCGCCTCGCTGCTGTTCGACAAGGTGGTGGTCGCCATCTCGGCCAGCCCCGGCAAGAACCCGGCGCTCGACCTCGATGCGCGTATCGCCCTGGCCCGCGAGGTTTCGGCCAACCTCGACAACGTCGAAGTGATCGGCTTCTCGGGCCTGCTCACCGACATGATGGCCGAGCAGCAGGCACACATCATCCTGCGCGGCCTGCGTGCGGTCTCCGATTTCGAGTACGAGCTGCAGCTGGCCAACATGTACCGGGCCCAGGCGCCGGAGCTGGAGAGCGTGTTCCTTACTCCAGCGGTGGAGAACTCCTACATCTCCTCCACCATCGTGCGCGAGATCGCCAAGCTTGGCGGTGACGTCTCGCGATTGGTGCATCCCAAGGTCGCCGAAGCGCTGCGCAAGCATTACAATACCTGACCGTAATACTCGGCTTTTCCCGAGCCACCTTACCTGGGCGCGGCCGAAGACGGCCCGCCCGATCGCGAGGTAGCCCCAATGGCTCTGATGATCACCGACGAGTGCATCAACTGCGACGTCTGCGAACCCGAATGCCCCAACGATGCCATTTCGGCGGGGGAAGAGATCTACGTCATCGACCCCAACCTGTGCACCGAGTGCGTCGGTCACTATGACGAGCCGCAGTGCCAGCAGGTCTGTCCGGTGGACTGCATTCCCCTCGACCCGGAGCGGCGCGAGAGTCGCGACGAGCTGATGACCAAGTACCGTCTGATCACCGCAGCCTGACTCGCCGCGGCTCGCTCAGCGCTCCGCCGGCGCAGGTCGCGGGTTGATCGAGGTACAGCCCAGGCAGCGGCGGAAGGTCGCCTCGGCCGGGGTTTTCACCAGGGTTTCGGCCGCCTGGTCGACATTGCCCCCCATCGCCGAGAACGGCAGCGAAACGACGAACAGCGCCGTACCGCCGAGGGTCGCTACCAGCAGCAAGGGCCGCGCAATCAGCGCGTCGGCGATCATCGCCCCGCCGCTGGGCCGCGCCTCCATACGCTGCTGCTGGGCTTGCACCTGCAGGCTGCCAAGCAGCAGAGCCAATGCCACCGCCAACGCCGTCACGATTCTCGTCATGCGTATCATCTTTCCCCCTTTCACCCTTTGCCCCATGGCCCCATGCAACTTGCCCTTGCGTCTCGCTGCCTCGAACGGACTCATCCTCACGTCACGTTCCTACAGCCGACGCCCGCTCCCAGTGTAGCCAACCGCGGTTGCGTTCTGCCGCCTCTGTCGCCATGCTGCTCGGTTCGTTTCTCTTGAAAACGTACGATGACGACCCTGCATAGCGAAACACCCGCGGCGGCAAGACGGCGCATCTGGACGCTGGCGTGGCCAATCATACTCTCTAACATCACCGTGCCGCTGCTGGGCCTGGTGGATACCGCCGTGGTCGGACACCTGCCGGACTCGCGCTATCTGGCCGGCGTCACGCTGGGGGCCACCCTGTTCAGCTTCCTGTTCTGGGGCTTCGGCTTCCTGCGCATGGGCACCACCGGGCTGACCTCCCAGGCAGTGGGCCGCGAAAGCGACAGTGACGTGCGCAACCTGCTGGGGCAGGCACTGCTGCTGGCCATGGGGATCGGAACACTGCTGATCCTGTTCTCTCAGCCGCTGATATCACTGGGGCTGTGGCTGCTCGACGGCAGCGAGGTCGCTACCGAAATCGCCGCCGAATATGCCCAGATCCGTATCCTCTCGGCTCCGGCGGTGCTGGCCAATTACGCCATCCTCGGCTGGTTCCTGGGCCAGCAGAATTCGCGGGTGACGCTGGCGATCCTGATGCTGACCAACAGCGTCAACATCGCCCTGGACCTGCTGTTCGTGGTGGGGCTGGGCATGACCAGCGACGGCGTGGCCTGGGCCACGGTGATCGCCGACTACACCGCCCTTGTTTTCGGTGTCTGGCTGGTCACACGCCAACTTAAGCGGTTGGAAGGCCGCTTTCTGCGCGAGCGTCTGCTGCGGCTTGTCGCCTATGGCGAGCTGTTCCAGGTCAACGCCAATCTCTTCTTGCGCACCCTGGGCCTGCTGTTCGTCATGGCCTTCTTCACCTCCCGCGGCGCAGTGCAGGGCGACACCGTGCTGGCCGCCAACGCCGTGCTGCTGCAGTTCATCATTCTCACCAGCTATGCGCTGGATGGCTTCGCCCACGCCGCCGAGGCCACCATCGGACGCAGCGTCGGCCGCCGGCGCTGGGACGAGTTCGGTCATGCCGTACGCGCCGCGGCCTGGTTCTCGCTGGTAACGGCAGGTGCCGCGGCACTCGCCTTCGCCCTTGGCGGCCAGTATCTCATCGCTCTGCTGACCGGCCTGCCCGAAGTGCGGGAAACGGCTGGCATCTACCTGCCCTGGATGGTGGCCATGCCGCTGATCGCGGTATGGAGCTATCTGTTCGACGGCGTCTTCATCGGCGCTACGGCGATTCGCGAGATGCGCAACAGTATCTTTATCGCTCTAGCGAGCTATCTGCCGGTATGGTGGGTAGCCAGCACGATCGCACCGCTCGAATACGTCAACCACGCTCTGTGGCTGGCGTTCCTCACCTTCTCCGTGGTGCGATCGGCAGTGCTGGTCGGCTACTATTGGCACCATCGACGTACCCGGTGGTGCCACCAGCCCAATGAGCCAGCGCCACCGGCAACGGCCAACCGCTCCCGTTGAGCCGAGCGCCATTTAATTAGGGCAAGCTGATGAGTTTGCGCTATTTTTCTCAGACGCACACCCGACAACCAGAAGAAGCGACGCTGCCATGCTCAGATTCCTCTCGAGACCCGCCGTCAGGCTGGTCGACCGCTATCTGCCGGACCCTTTCATCTTCGTGCTGCTGCTGACGGTGGTGGCCGCGGCCGCCGCCATCGGCGTGGAACGCCAGACGCCGCTTGCCGTGATGCGGATGTGGGGCGACGGTTTCTGGAACCTGCTGACCTTCTCCATGCAGATGCTGCTGATCCTGGTGACCGGCTTCATGCTGGCCAGCTCGCCGCCGGTCAAGAAGCTGCTGCAGCGTCTCGCCGCGCTGGCCAACGGGCCGGGCGGCGCCATCCTGCTGGTGACCTATGTGTCGCTGGTGGCCAGCTGGATCAACTGGGGTTTCGGCCTGGTGGTAGGTGCGCTGTTCGCCAAGGAGCTGGCGCGCCTGATACGGGTCGACTATCGCCTGCTGGTGGCCAGCGCCTACTCCGGCTTCGTGGTGTGGCACGGCGGCCTGGCCGGCTCCATTCCGCTGACCATCGCCACCGAGGGCCACTTCACCGCCGAGCAGATCGGCGTGATCGGCACCGGCTCGACCATCTTCGCCTTCTTCAACCTGGCCATCGTGGTGTGCCTGTTCGTCGCCATTCCCCTGGTCAACCGGGCCATGCTCCCCGATGAAAAAGAGAGCGTCTACGTCGACCCCAAACTGCTCGACGATGCCCCGGCCGCCCGGGTGCGCATCACCCGCCCTGCCGAACGTCTCGAGAACAGCGTCACCCTGGCCTGGCTGGTCGGCATACCCGGGGTGATCTTCCTGCTCGACCATTTCGTGTTCCGCGGCGGCGGCTTGAACCTGAACATCGTCAACTTCCTGTTCCTGTCGCTGGCCATCGTGCTGCACCGCACGCCACGCAGCCTGCTGGAGAGCCTCAACGAGGCGATCAAGGGCGGGGCCGGCATCGTCATTCAGTTCCCCTTCTATGCCGGCATCATGGCGATCATGGTGCAGTCGGGACTGGCGGAGTCCATGTCTCAGGGGTTGATCTCGTTCGCCACCGAAACTTCGCTGCCGTTCTGGTCCTTCATCAGTGCCGGTATCGTCAACCTGTTCGTGCCCTCCGGCGGCGGCCAGTGGGCCGTGCAGGCACCGGTCATGCTGCCGGCTGCCGAAGCGCTCGGCGTCGATGTCGCGCGCGTCTCCATGGCCGTGGCCTGGGGCGATGCCTGGACCAACCTGCTGCAGCCGTTCTGGGCCCTGCCGGTACTTGCCATCGCCGGGCTGAAAGCCAAGGACATCATGGGCTATTGTCTGATTCAGCTGGTGATCACCGGGGTGATCATCTCGGTGGGCCTGACCTGGTTCTAGTCCAGGTTCGGCGCCACTCGCGGCAGCGCCCCGGCGGCGCTGCCGCTCTCATGCAACGCGGCAACCGCGAAAAGATAACGAAGAGAGGTACCTACATGGCCGGCTCCGACAGCCTTCCCCTGGATCTTCCCGGCCAGCACGAGCTGAGCATGACGGTGCTGATGACGCCCGACATGGCCAACTTCAGCGGCAAGGTGCACGGCGGCGCCATCCTCAAGAAGCTCGACGAGGTGGCCTATGCCTGCGCCAGCCGCTACTCCGGCCACTACGTGGTGACGCTCTCGGTCGACCAGGTGCTGTTCAAGCAGCCGATCCACGTTGGTGAACTGGTCACCTTCCTGGCCTGCGTCAATCACGTGGGCCGCTCATCGATGGAGATCGGCATCAAGGTGGTGGCCGAGAACATTCGTGACAAGGTGATCCGCCACACCAACAGCTGCTACCTGACCTTGGTGGCAGTAGACGCCGACGGCAAACCGGCGCCGGTACCACCGCTGAAGCTGGCAACGCCGTTGCAGAAGCTACGCTTCGAGAAAGCCGCCCTGCGCAAGAAATTGCGCAAGCAGGCCGAGGAGGCCGAGCGCCGCGCACAGGCGGAGCACGGCCAGGTATGACCGACCGCGCCCGTATCAGCCGCAGCCGATGTCGGTGATGGTATCGCCGTCGTCGATATGGACGTTGATGCGGTCGCCGCGGTACTCCATGGTATAAGCGTGGCCCGGGCGGATCACCCGCAGCGTGGCGGCACCGCTCTCGCGCTGGATCGACTCGCCCAGCGCTTCGTCATAGCGCCGGCCGACGCGATCCTGCACGTGACGGGCGCCACAGGCATCCTCTCCCTCACTGACCTCGGGCGGCTTGGGCGCAGGGTCATGGGCTTGAGATGGATTCGAATTGGACATAGGCGCACATCCTGCCAACAACAACGCACTGAAAGAAGCCAGGCAAAAACGCAATGGGCTAACCATGCGAAGATCTCACTAAAGGGGAGGGGAAGGGTCTATTGATTCAGGCAGCACACGGGGAGACTGCCAGGTCGCCCGCATGCTGCCAAGCCGGACCGCTAGGGTTTACTGGGCGGCGTCTTGCACGTGCTGTCCGCCACGCTCGACGTCCTGGCCCGCGCCTTCCATGGTGTTGCACCCCGCCAGGGCACCGGCTGTCATCAGCAGGGCAAAGCCCAAGGCAATCGCTCTCTTCATGGTCGTATCTCCTTGAAATAACTTTCGGGAATTCCATTCCTTGCCGTGAAGCAATGGCCTTTGTCAGCGTAACAGCCGGTTGCCATTTTGAAAAACGCTAATATGAATTCGACTGCCGCTGAATCGCCTCGCCGCCGGCCTCGATGTCCTCGCCCATGCCGCGCATGGTGTTGCACCCGCTGAGCAGTGACAGCCCGAGCAGCAATGCCAGCATAGTCGCCACCGTCCGTTTCATCGTCGTTCTCCTGTTCGTCTGGCCTGACCCCTTCACTTTAGTCGCTAACGCAGCGAAGCGCCCACCGAGGCTGGCAGACGCTCCCCCGCGCTTGTGCCATGATGGGCTATCGCCATCGTGAGGGAGAGTCGATATGTCGTCAGTGGAGCTGGATGAACGCCTGGTCAGGGACAGCTACCCGGTCGCCGAGCTGCCGCTATGTCAGCTCAGACTGATGGACGATACCCGCTTTCCCTGGCTGATTCTGATCCCGCGGCGCGAGGGGGTGAGCGAGGTATTCGACCTGGACGAGGAGGACCAGCGCCAGCTGTGGCATGAGGCCAGCGAGATGGGCCGCATGCTCAAGGCGATGACCGGGGCCGACAAGATCAACGTGGCCAACCTGGGCAACGTGGTCGCCCAACTGCACGTGCACGTGGTGGCCCGCCGGCAGGCCGACGCGGCCTGGCCGGGGCCGGTGTGGGGGCAGGGCGAGGCGCAGCCCTACGACCTGAATGAACTGGCCAACATGCGCGATCACCTGCTGGCCCAGTTGGGTGGGTTGAAGTCGCGCCTGTGATTCCCTCAGCCGCCTAAGGGGTGCCCACCGGTCGGCGGCTGCGCCGGCGCACTACGGGCCGGGGGCTCGCCCAGCATGGGGGCAGAAGTCGGCTGGGTGATTCCGGTCACCGAGAGCGAGATACCCAACGACATGATGGCGAGCCCGCCCGCCAGGGCCACCCAGCCGAGCAGGCGGCTGGCCCGCTGTAGACCGTTCTGCCTCGCCAGCTGCTTTTCGGCCCAGCCCCGGGCGAAGACGCTGGCCAACGCCAGCGCGGAAACGGTCAGCGCCGTGCCCAGCGCCATCACCATGACCGCCGCCACGCCCACGGCAAACTGACCCAGCAGGCTGGCGGCCCCCAGCAGCAGAACCCCGCCGCTGCAAGGACGGATGCCGATAGAGACCACCGTAGCCAGCGCCGTGCGCCAATCGGCAGCCTGCTGGGGATCGACGTGATGATGCCCGCCGCAGCAGTGAGCGTGGTCATGGTCATGTGAGTGGTCGTGGTCGTGCGCATGCCCATGTGCATGGTCGTGCGCTTGGGCAGAGCGCTCTGCTGCTGCCGGCGACGTCCGACGCAGTTGACGAATCGCTCGCCAACACAGCCAGGCCCCCAGCAGCGCCACCATCAGGAAGCTGGCCTGCTCGACCCACACCACGCTGCCCATCGCCTGCCGGGTGACCCAGCCCAAGCCATGCACCAGCACCACCACCAGGCTGATGGCTACCACCCCCTGCAGCATCGAAGCGGCAAAGGAGAGACCCAACGCCCGGCGCACCGCGCCGCCCTGGGAGAGCAGATAAGTCGTCAGCACCGCCTTGCCATGCCCCGGGCCTGCGGCATGAAAGACCCCGTAGGCGAAGCTGATGCCCAGCAGCGCCGCCCAGGCACTCGCTGATGGGGTGCCGGAAAAGTTGGTGATCGCCATGGTCAGGGCGCGGTGGAAGTCGCGCTGCCAGGCCACCAGTTGCAGGCTCAGCGACTGCAGACCGCCTTGCACGAAGAAGCTCAGTAACAGCACGGCCACGACCAATAGGCCCAGCCCGAGAAGCCAGGTACGGGTACGGGGGTGCGCTCTTGCCACTACTCGCATTTGACGACTCCGGTCTCGGCAAAGTGACGCCCCAAGCCGGGCTCCGCCTCGTCGGTGACGTCCAGCATGGCGGCCTGCATCACCAGCTCGGGATCGGGATTGGCGGGAACGATCCGGGTGCTGCAGCCCAGCTCGCCGCTCACCAGCAAGGCGTCGTCGAGCGGCGTTTCCCCCTCTGCCTCATGTACCACCTCGAGGTAATAGGTGGGATCGAACACCTTGTACTGCAGCGTTTGGCCATTGAGCGGCTGGGTCGTCTCCAGCGGCAGCAGAAAGATGAACTCGACCCGACCGCCACGCTCCATCACGGTGTACTCGGAGACGTCACCCAGACCGAGCCGCTCCTCGCCCAGGCGAATCTCGGTGAAGTAGTCGAACGGTGCCAGGTTGCCACGGATCTCGCCGCCCAGGCGGTCGAGGCCCGCTTCCAGGCCGCCCTCGGTGCGGCTCAGCTCCTCCAGCAACACCAGGCTGTAGAAGGGATCCATCCGCCAGGCCTGATGCAGCGCCTCCAGGCGCCCTTCGTCGTCGACCACCAGGCGTACGCGAATGTCGATCCAGCCATGGGGGTGGGCCAGCGCCAGGCCGGGCAGCAGGCCCAGCAGCAGGATTGCGAGCCAGGCACGTTTTGCCCTGATGGAAAAAAGATCATGCAAGCGATTCATGTCTCAACGTGTCTCTCATGAGAACCAATGACGTCGATCAAGGCGCCAAGCCCAGCCGGCGCTGAAGCTCGGCCAACAGAGGGTCTAGCAGATGTGGCGGCAGCGGCCTGCCGCCGCGGGTGGCGCTCAACGAAGCACGGGCTCCCTGGCCCTCCGGCACCACAGCAACGTCGACCCGATAGCCGGGCCAACGTGCCAGCGCCGCCTCTGCGCGGCCCCGTTCGGCATCGGCACGGCGAATCACGTAGCCCTCGTCGGCCAGCACGCCGAGGGCCTCTTGCAGTACCGCTTCCGGCGCTGCGGCAAACGCCAGCTCACGCGGTTCCGGGGCCGGTGTGGTCGTCGCACAGCCCGCCAGCAGCAGGGCCAACAGCGACACCAGAACAGCACGACGCATCACAGCGCCTCCCCGGCCGTCATGGCCTGGCGCAGCGAACCACAGAAGGGCGCGTCGCTACCGCTGCGGGTCTCGCGCAGTTCGCCGCGCCAGTCGATCACCTGAATGTCGCGACTGACCCGCACCCCGCCCGGGTCGGCGATCACCGATACGCGCTCGAGCTGGGTGGCGTCCTGGGCGATGCTGCCGCCGGCGCCACCGAAGCCGATCATCATGCCGGTGGAAACCCCGCGGCCAGCGCCGATACCCACGCCACCGAAGAAGCCGGTGCGCTCCCAGCTGTCGTAGCGATCGCCGTAGCCGGGTATCGTCCGAGTTCGGTCGGCGCTGACCAACCCCACCGCCGGCTCGGTGTCGCGCACGACGAAGCCGTCCGCTTCAAGCGCGTTGAGCGCACGGCGCACCCATTCACGCGGTTCGATGCCATCGGCCTCCCAGCGGCACTCCGCGGCCGGCTGCGGCTCTGCGGTGGGCAGCATCGTCGGTGTCGTCTGGCAGCCTGCCAGCAAGGCCAATCCGGGCATCATCCACCACCACTGGCGCATGAGGTGTCTCCTTTCGTCATAGGGCGCAGTCTACGCCGCACAGCCCACCTTGCAAGGGTGCCGCTGCCGTCTTGAGAGTGCCAACGGCCGCTGGGGTTCCCGAGCATCGTCACTGCGTCAACGAGCCGCCCCCGCTTGACCGTCGCCGGCGTCATGCGCACATCATGCAGAGCGGCTATCGTGCCGATGTTGAGATATTGCTTAAGCGACGCCATATCGACACGTAGACTTGAGGAAATCCCATTACGCGACAAGGAGAACGCGCATGAGTGACACCAATGCCATCGGTCTGCACGAGAGCAGCGCCAGTCAGCTCGCCGAGAAGCTCAACGCTCTGCTGGCGAACTATCAGATCTTCTACATGAACGTTCGCGGCTATCACTGGAACGTGAAGGGGCCGCAGTTCTTCGAGCTGCACACCAAGTTCGAGGAGTTCTACACCGACTTGCTGACCAAGGTCGACGAGGTGGCCGAGCGCATCCTGACCCTGGGACACAAGCCGGTGCACGCCTACAGCGACTACGTGGCCATGTCGCAGATCCGTGAGGACAAGGACGTACACGACGGCGAAGCCTGCGTGCGCGGTGTGCTCCAGGGCTATCAGACCCTTATCGAGCTGCAGCGCGAAGTGCTGGCGCTGGCCTCGGATGCCGACGACGAGGGCACCGCCGCCCAGGCCGGCGACTACATCCGTGAGCAGGAAAAAACCGTCTGGATGCTCAACGCCTACCTGGGCTGAGAACCTGCCCATAGGCAGTCCAAAGAGGTCGCAGGGTAACAAGCGGTGATCAGGAGCGACGAGCATAGTCGAACAGTGTTCACTATGCTCGCTTTTCACCGCTATAATGGGGTCAGGGAAAAGAAGGGGTGACCGTAACGTGTCGTTGGCACTTGAGGAGAACCCCCATGAAACGTCTGATCTTCACCGCTCTGGTAGCCGCCTTGTCGCTGCCTTTCTCAATGTCGGCAAGCGCCGACCATGGCCGATATGCCGCTCATGGCACCCAGATTCATCATCACCATTACTACGTGCGCGACCATCGCGGCAAACCACCGAAGCATCGGCGCCATCATCGCGCCCATCGTCACTCCCGACCCGCCCATCGCGTCGTGGAGCACCACTATTACGCTCCTCCTAGATACGACCATCACTACCGAGGCCACACCGATGTCCCGCTGGTCACCGTAGGGGGCTATCCCGTGGTTCGCATCCAGGTCAACCACTGACGCTTGGACTTACAGGCCACTACATCGAGTCACGGTCCGATACCCCACTTCCCTTGCCTTCGGCTCTTGCCGTTTTATGGTGAGTAAGGGGCAGTGATGCCCTATGCGTCGCACAACCCTATGCGTCGCACAAGGAGCAAGGAGGTAGCGAATGAGCGAGAAGCTGAAAGGCAAGACCGTCGCCATCCTGGCCACCGACGGCTTCGAGGAGTCGGAGCTCACCGAGCCCAAGGCCGCGCTCGAGCGCGAAGGGGCCACGGTGCACGTCATCGCGCCGGACAAGGACAGTATCCGTGCCTGGGCCGGCACCGACTGGGGGCCTTCCTATGACGTCGATCGCAAGCTCGACCAAGTCGATGCCGGCGACTACGACGCCCTGGAGCTTCCCGGCGGCCTGTTCAACCCCGACACTCTGCGTCAGAACGAGCAGGCGCTGGCCTTCACCCGGCGCTTCTTCGAGCAGCACAAACCGGTGGGCGCCATCTGCCACGGCCCCTGGGTATTGATCAACGCCGGCGTGGCCAAGGGCCGCCGCATGACCTCCTACCCTTCGGTGGAGATGGACCTGCGTAACGCAGGCGCCGAATGGGTGGACCAGGAGGTGGTAGTGGATAGCGGCCTGGTGACCAGCCGCAAGCCCGACGACCTCGACGCCTTCTGCAGCAAGCTGGTCGAGGAGATCGCCGAGGGCAAGCACAGCCGCCAGCACGCCTGAGGCACTGCCCGGCGCCGCCCATCGGGCGCGGCGCCGGGTCGTTTCAAGCCCAGCAGCCTCAAGCGCTGTCCGCGGCCAGATCCTCGATCAACGCCCGCAGCAGGTTCCAGAACTCCACCACGGAGTCCAGCTCCACCCGCTCGTCGGGCGAGTGGGCGCCGCGAATCGAGGGGCCGAAGGAGATCATCTCGAGGCCGGGATACTTGCCGGCCAGGATGCCGCACTCGAGCCCGGCATGAATCACCTTGACCGCCGGCTCGCGTCCCACCAGCTGCCGATGCAGACGCTCGAAGCGCGCCAGCAGGGCGCTGTCGGGGGCAGGCGTCCAGCCGGGGTAGGCGTTTTCCAGCCGGGTGCGCGCCCCGATCAGATCGAACAGACCGCGGAAACGATCGGCCAGATCCGCCACCGCGCTGTCGCGCAGCGACCGCACCAGGGCGCAGAGATGGAAGCGCCCTTCGTCGAGGTTCACCACGCCCAGATTGTTCGAGGTTTCCACCACGCCGGGCACCGCGCTGCTCATGCGTTCCACGCCGTAGGGTGCGGCGTTGAGCGCCGCCAACAGCATGCTGCTGGCATGGGCGTTGAGCGCCTGGGCGGGTCTTTCTGCCACGCGCGCCACGGTCACGGCCAGCCCTTCGTCGACACCGGCCAGCTCGGCACGCAGCTGCTGTTCGAGCGCCTTCACCCGGTTTTCGGCGGCGGAGACCTCATCGGCCGGCAGCACGACGGTGGCGAAGGCTTCCCGCGGGATGGCATTGCGCAGCGTACCGCCACGATAGCTGACCAGGCGGATGTCGTAGGCTTCCAGCGCCCTGAGCACGCGCACCAGCAGGCGGTTGGCATTGCCGCGCCCGCGATGGATGTCGATGCCGGAGTGGCCGCCCATCAGCCCGGTCAGGGCGAGTTCGAGGGCCACCTCGTCGGCTCCCGAATCGGCGGTGGGCAGTTGCGCCTCCACCACGATGTCGGCACCGCCGGCGCAGCCGATGAAGACCTCGCCGCGGTCCTCGGAATCGAGATTGAGCAGCACGCTGCCCTGCAGCCAGTGCTCCGCCAGCTGCAAGGCGCCGCCCATGGAGCTCTCTTCCTCAAGGGTGAACAGCGCCTCCAGCGGACCGTGCACCAGGGTGTCGTCCTCCAGGATCGCCAGCGCCGCCGCCACCCCGAGGCCATTGTCGGCACCCAGCGTGGTATGACGGGCGCGCAGCCAGCCGTCGTCCACGTAGGTGTCGATCGGGTCGCGGGTGAAGTCGTGGGGATGATCGGCGTTGGCCTGGGCCACCATGTCGAGATGGCCCTGCAGGATGATGCCCGGCGCCTCTTCATGGCCCGGCGTAGCGGGCTTGCTCAAGCGCAGGTTGCCGTAGTCGTCGCGGTCGTGGGCGAGCCCATGCTGCTCTGCCCAGCGCTCGAGGATCGCCACCAGTTCGGCCTCGTGCCCTGACGGACGAGGCGTATTGCACAGCGTGCGGAAATGGCGCCACAGCGGTTGTGGCGAGAGTTGCTCGAGATGTTCGTTCATGTTCGATCTGCATGAGGGTAACCGGCCTACCTTACCGGGCCGACAACGCCGGGAAAAGCCCGCTCAACGACCGGGCGATTCGCCGGCCAGCAGCGTGGCCACGATATCGCGCATCCGCGCCATGACCTGTCGTCGTCCGTCGGCCCCGGCCCGGGCGGCCAGCCAGGCAATGTCGCGCCCTTGGAAGGCCCAGGCGGCGAGCCAT
Organism: Halomonas sp. MCCC 1A11062; assembly: GCF_021404355.1. NCBI lineage: Bacteria > Pseudomonadati > Pseudomonadota > Gammaproteobacteria > Oceanospirillales > Halomonadaceae > Halomonas > Halomonas sp. MCCC 1A11062. The sequence goes on along the minus strand of NZ_JABFTW010000022.1, from coordinate 7,824 downwards.
GCCAGCTCGGGGTCATGCCGCCCCGCCACGGCCGCGCGGCGTATCAGCCGCTGCAGGGCGAGACGCGCCAGCGCCGGCTCGCGGTGGCCGTGGGCCACATCGTCCAGGTCGCACCACTCGGCCGCATCGAGCTCCGCTCGCTCCCCTTCCGCCAGCAGCGCCAGGGCGACCTCCGGCTCCAGCTCGGCCAGCTCGAAGGCGAGCAGAACCGGCAGCAACTCATGGAAGCGCCGCGTCAACGTTGCGCACAGGGCTTCCCCCCTGGCCGTGAGCGGCGCCACCACCATGACGGCATGCTCTCCGGTCGAGGTTTCCCGCGACAGCCCCAGCCGCACCGTGTGAAATCTCTGAGAGCGCCAGAAGGCGAGCAGCCCCGGCTCGGCGCCGAAACTGGCGCCCAGCAGGTCGACGCCGGCCTCCCGCGCCGCTGCGCGCTCGCCCTCCAGCAGCCGCGCCCCCAGCCCCTCGCGGCGACGCTGGGGATGCACCGAGATACGCTGCACCCGCCGCAGTCGGGCCGTGAGCGCTTCACGGCAGCCGGCATGGGCGGCCAGCGACTGGGCCAGCAGATGCCCCGGCAGCCTCCGCTCGCCTCGCGCCACCTTTTCCGCCAGCTCGGGCGTAAAGCCCCCTTCGTCAGCGCACACTGCCACCGCCTGGGTATGGGGGCCGTCCGTCAGCGTCCTGACCCTGAGCTCCGGCGCATCGAGCAGCCGCTGAAGGTCGCTCGGCGCAGTGCGGTAGTGGGCCTGCACCAGCAGGCCGAATATCTGGCGCAACGCGGGCTCGTCACCAGCCAGCACCTCGGGCTGCCAGATCCACTCCTGCAGCGGCTTCGAGGTCACCCCCGGCGGCTCGGCATCGAGCAGCAGCAGGTCGCCGACCAGTCGTTCGAGCGGATCGCCTTCGGCCCAGCGTATCGGCACGGCGAGATGACATTCGCGCCAGTCCGGCGTCTGGCGCTCGAGCCGCGGGCGAAAGCGCAGGGCGAAACCGCGCCCGGAGCCTTCGTAACCGTGCACGGTAGTGGCGAAGGCGATGCGCGGAAACGCCTCGAGCCACTGCCCGAGCAGGGCGGCGGGTATGGCCGCGGCCTCGTCCACCAGCAGCCAGCTTCCCTGACCGCCTGCCTCGCCGCGCTCGACCCGGGCGCTCAGCTCGTCGGGGGCCACGAACTCGACGCGTCCGCCGCCCTCATCGTCGAAGCGTCCGCCATGACGGTGGCCCGCGGGACGCAGCGCCTCCAGGCGCTCGAACAGCGCCTCGACCGCCGCCAGGCGCGGCGCCGTCACCCAGATCTTCTCCTGCCCTTCGCTCAGCAGGCGGGCGCAGGCGATACCCAGCGCGGCGCTCTTGCCGCGGCCCCGGTCGGCGGTGATCACCAGCGGTCGCCGGCGCCTGAGGCCAACCAGGCGCTCCACCACCTGGCGCTGGTCGCGGGTAAGGCAATCGGGGTCGCCGCTGTCGGGTAGCGGCCGGGGCCGGTCGGGCTCGGACTTGGGCTCGGGCAGCCGCAGCGGCTCGCCGGGTGTCCAGTGCACGGCATCCGTCGCCTGCGCCAAGCGTTCACGCAAGCGGGCCATGTAGTGGCTGGCCGTCTGGTCGCCAGCGGCCGCTGGCAGCAGCAGTAGCAGCAGGCCGCCTGCCCGCAGGGTACCGCTGAGAGCACCGAACGCGTCCGCATCGAAACCCGCTTCACTGGCGGCATCGTAGACGATCAGGTCGTGCTCGCCGCCCAGATGGGTGCGGGCCTTGGCCGGCGGCAGCCATCCCTGCTGCCACGCCTTTTCGGGTGCCGCCGACGACACCCAGCAGGGGCGCTGCCAAGCGCGGGCCTGCCAGATGGCCAGCGCTTGCTGCCGCGCCGTGTCGGCAGGCGAGGTCGACCACACAAGGCCGCGCCATCCACGCGCAGCCATTTGGTCAGACCAATTAAATATTGCTCTCGCCTCTCGCTCGCACATCGCTCCGCCCCTCACCGCTCACTCTCCCCACACGCCTCTTTGCATTAACAATTGGTCGCACTTCCAAACACACCGAAAAGCCTAAGCACGCTAAAAATAAGCACAGAATCTAGAGGAAAAGCGCAATTTTTCCGGGAGATCACAACAAAACACCATCAGTTACCTATCGAAACATGATTCACCTTAGCAAGGTCTCACGCACGCCGATTGGTCTGACCAATTTTCCATTATTGCTTTCCCTTTGAGTTGCATGGCTAATTCAGCGCTGGAATAGGCCTTTCCCTAAAACAATACCCGTCACAACAAGTGGAGTCGCGTCTATGCAAGCCTCAACTGGCCCCAAGGTGTCCACACGCTTCAAGCTGGCCGGCACGACAGCCGCCGTGATCCTGGCCGGCGCCGCCATGACCAGCACCGCCAGCGCTCAGGAGCGCGTTCGCTGGCAGGTGCCCATCGCCTTTCCTTCACACCTGGTGGGCCTGAGTACGCCGGTCGTTCATCTGTCCGAAACGCTGGAAGCGATCTCCGGCGGCAACATCAACCTGCGCTACTACGAGCCGGGCGAGCTGATCCCGCCGTTCGAGATCCTCGATGCCGTCTCGGAAGGCCGTTACCCGGCCGGCTACACCTGGATCGGCTACGACCAGGGCAGCATCCCGGTACTGCCGCTGCTCTCCGGCCCTCCCTTCGGCATGGAGCCGCCCGCCTTCATGGCCTGGCACTACTTCGGCGATGGCAACGAGCTGCTGCAGGAAGTGTACGCGCCCTACGGGGTCAAGGCGCTGCTGTGCGGCGTGATCGGGCCGGAAGCCGCCGGCTGGTTCGCCGAGCCGCTGGAATCTCTCGATCAGATCGACGGCCTGCGCATCCGCTTTGCCGGCATCGGCGGCCGCGTCATGGAGCAGCTCGGCGCCTCGGTCACCATGCTGCCCGGTGGCGAGCTCTACCAGGCCATGGAGCGCGGCACCATCGACGCCCTGGAGTTCTCCGCTCCGGCCGTAGACCGCATCCTGGGCATGCAGGAAATCGTGCAGAACTACATCATGCCGGGCTGGCACCAGACCTACACCACCTCGCACCTGCTGGTGAACCAGGAGACCTGGGACGACCTTTCCGACCTGAGCCGCGCCCAGATCGAGATCGGCTGCCGCTCCGCCACGCTGTTCGGCTTCTCCGAGAGCGAGTGGGAGAACCCCCAGGCCCTGGCCGGCTTCGAAGCCGAGGGCGTGAACGCCCAGACCCTGTCGCCGGAGATCCTGGCCGAGCTGGAAAGCGTCACCATGGGCGTGCTGGACGAGATGGCCAGTAACGACGAGCTCTTCGCCCGCGTGCTGGAGAGCCAGCGTGAATGGATGCAGGTCCATGGCAACTGGCACGCCAAAGGCTACCTGCCGCGCTCCTACTATTCGCCCAACTCCAACTGACGGCAAGCGCCGGGCGCCGGGTGCCGGGTGCCGGTGGCATTGCCACCGGCACCCGGCCTCCCGGCTAGCGGCAACATGCAAGAGGCTGCACGATGTCTATACCGCTTCCCGACGCTCCCCCGGACGACACCCCGCTGCGCCCGGAGCTACCCACCAACCGTGTCAGCCATGTGATCGACACAGCCATTGCCGTTCTCGGCAAGCTGCTTTCCTGGCTATGGCTCGTCACGCTCGCCGTGGTGCTTACCAATGTGTTCAGTCGTTTCATCCTGGGCCGCGGCTCCATCGCCCTGGAAGAGCTCTCGTGGCACTTTTTCGGCGCGACGATGATCCTGACTCTGGCCTACGCCGTGGTCACCGACGACCACGTACGCGTGGACGTGCTGCGTGACAAGTTCTCGCTGCGCTTCCAGGCCTGGGTCGAGCTGCTGTGTATCGTGCTGCTGGTGCTGCCGGTGCTCTACTTCATGGTCGACGGGCTCACCGAGTACGCCCAGCGCTCCTTCGCCCGCGGCGAACGCTCCCAGGCGCCCAGCGGCCTACCCTACCGCTTCATCATCAAGAGCACCCTGCCGATCGGCATGGCGCTGATCGCCATCGCCTTGTCATCACGAGCGCTGCGCTGCTGTACCTATCTCTTCGGATTCCCCCGGCAGCTGCCTCTGCGGCGCCCGGTGGACCACCGCTAACGTGCCTGTGCGAGGAAGATCATGGGTCTCGAAGAAATTCTCGTCATCGGCATGTTCGCCGGCTTCATGGGGCTACTGCTGATCGGCTTCCCCGTGGCCTGGGCATTGGCCGGCATCGGTTTCCTGTTCGCCGTCATCGGCCATGTGCTGGTCGAGCACATGGGGGCCGATCTGTGGTTCTCCTGGGGCGGCACCATCGGCGTTCTCGACCGGCGTCTTTACGGCATCATTGCCAACGAGCTGATGGTGGCCCTGCCGCTTTTCATCTTCATGGGCATCATGCTCGACCGCTCCGGCATCGCCGAGCGGCTGATGAACTCCCTGGTGCGCGTTCTCGGCGGGCTGCGCGGCGGCTATGCCGTCACGGTGGTCATCGTCGGCGTGCTGCTGGCCGCCTCCACCGGCATCGTCGGCGCCTCAGTGGTGCTGCTCGGCATGCTCTCCATCGGCCCCATGCTGCAAGCGAAGTACAACAAGTCGCTGGCCGTGGGCACCGCCTGCTCGGTGGGCACCCTCGGCATCCTGGTGCCGCCCAGCATCATGCTGGTGTTGATGGCCGACCGCCTGGGCACCTCGGAAGCCTCGGTGGGCCGACTGTTCATGGGCGCACTGATTCCCGGCATCATGCTGGGGGTGATGTACATCGCCTACATCGTGATCGCCGCCTATATCAAGAAGGATCTGGCCCCGGCTCCGGAGAACCGCCAGCCCCTCAATGCCCGCGCCCTGCTCGAGGTATTGATCGCCGTACTGCCGCCCCTGGCGTTGATCGTGGCGGTACTCGGCTCGATCTTCACCGGCTTTGCCACCACCACAGAAGCTTCCGCGGTGGGCGCGCTGGGCGCCGTGCTGCTGGCCCTGTTCAATCGCCGCCTGAACTTCGACGTGGTGTCAAAGGCGCTCTATCAGACCACCCGCACCACTGCCTTCATCTTCGGCATCTTCGTCGGCGCCACCATCTTCGCCGTGGTGCTGCGCGGGCTGGGCGGCGACGACGTGATTCGCAACGCCATTACCGGGCTGCCCTTCGGCCCGGCCGGCGTGGTGCTGACCATCATGCTGGTGGTGTTCCTGCTCGGCTTCTTCCTCGACTGGGTGGAGATCACGCTGATCATCCTGCCGCTCGTCGCCCCGGTAGTGTTCAGCCTGGGCGTCGATCCGGTGTGGTTCGCCATCCTCTTCGCCATCTGCCTGCAGATGTCGTTCCTGACGCCGCCAGTGGGCTTCGCGCTGTTCTACATCAAGGGCGTCTGCCCACCGGGCATCACGACGCTCGACATCTACAAAGGGGTGGCTCCCTTCGTGGCCCTGCAGTTGCTGGGACTGTTCCTGGTGTTCTTCTACGAACCGCTGGCCACCTGGCTGCCTGCTCAGGTCTACAGCTGACGCTGATGACAGCGACGGCGCCCGACCGGGCGCCGTCTGCCGCGTTATGTGGATAGACTTTGGTCTATTCTCACCCTCTTCTCTCTCCTGCCCCACCCTGCCGGCAGGCCGAAGTTTTACCTTACAATACAGATAGATCCACCTCCCATTCTTTCTTAATTAAACGTAACCGATGCTCGGCTCAACCCTGCTCAGCACCGTAGCCAGCTATCGATTCCGGTCATGCCAGCGTGCTAGCTTGTCGATGTTCTCTGGCGGCCTGACCGATCATTCAGCAAATCACAACGACTGCGGCATGCCGCCTGGCAAGATCTTCTCTTTACTGCAGCACAATAAGACCCAGAAGGGAGCACGACATGAAGATGAAGACGAAATTCGCCATCTCCGGCCTGGCGGCCGGCATCGCTCTGGCCGCCTTCACCACCACCGCTCAGGCCCAGGAGCGCTGGACCATGACCTCCACCTGGCCGGACAGCATCGATCTGATCCAGATCGACCGCCACTGGGTGGAGCTGGTCAACAAGATCGCCGGCGACGAGCTGCAGATCGAGTTCCGCGCCGGCGGCACCCTGATGCCTGGCACCGAGGTGTTCGACGCCACCGAGACCGGCAGTATCGAAGCCGCCGGCGACTGGCCCGGCTACTGGGCCGGCCGCAACCCGGCCTTCTCACCGCTGGCCACCACCACCATGTTGTTCAACGCTGTGGACTACCTGAACTGGATTCAGCAGTGGGGCGGCTGGGACCTCTACCAGGAGATCTACGGCCAGTACGACATGGTCTACCTGCCCTACGGCATCACCAACAACGAGTCGGGCTTCATGGGCCGCACGCCCATCGAGAGCCTGGCCGATCTCGACGGCAAGCGCCTGCGCCTCTCCGGGCGTGACCAGGGCCGCGTACTCGAGCAGCTGGGCGGCTCTCAGGTGACGCTGGCCGGCGGCGAGATCTATCAGGCGGTGGAGCGTGGCGTGGTCGACGGCGCCGAGTTCTCCACCCCGGGGGTGGATTACAATGCCGGCTTCGCCGAAGTGGTCGAGTACTGGTCGGTGCCGGGCTGGCACCAGTCTGCCAGCGTATTCGGCGTGATGATCAATCGCGATGCCTGGGACGCCCTCTCCGAGGAGACCCAGGAGAAGCTGAAGATCGCCGCCGATGCCACCATGGCCTGGTCCATCGCCTGGTCCGAGCGCGGCTCCACCGAAGGTACCGAGCAGTTCATCGATGCCGGTGTGACCATCAATCAGCTCTCCGACGAGGATCTGGAGCGCATCCAGGAGATCACCAACGAGGTGATCCTGCGCGGCGCCTGCGAGCACCCGGACCACGCCAAGGTCTACCACTCCATGATCGGCTACCTGGAGCACTACGCCACCTGGCGTGACATCTCCGCGCCGTTCAACATGAGCCGCACCATGGACAACCTGCCCTCGCTCGAAGAGATCGAAGCCTGTCTGTAAGGCTGTACCGGCCGCCCCACCCGGGGCGGCTGTCGTTCCGACGTCGGAGACTGGACCCATGAATGCGATTGCCAAGGCGATCGACACGCTCAACGAGCTGTTCGGGCGGGTCATTGCGCCACTGATCGCCGTCATCACCCTGGTGGTGCTCTACGATATCGCCCTGCGCCTGTTCACCGGGCGCCCCAGCGACTGGGCCTTCGACATCACCAAGATGCTGTTCGGCGCCCACTTCATGCTGATGGCGGCCTACGCGCTGCGCCATCACGCTCACGTCGAGGTCGACGTGCTCAAGCGCCTGCTGTCGCGCAAGAAGCAGGCGCTGCTCGAGATCCTCGGCTACCTGATCTTCTTCGTGCCGTTCATCTACATGCTGGTCACCCTGGGCTGGAGCTTCTTCCTGCGCTCCTACAGCCGCGGCGAGACCACCTACGGCATGGTCTCGATCCCGGTCTATCCGATCAAGGGGGTGATCGTGGTGGCCGCCGTGCTGATCCTGCTGCAGGCCATCGCCATCGTCATCCGCGCCATCCAGCAGCTGCGCGAGGAGAGAGCCGCATGAACCTGAGTCCCGAACTGCTCACCCTGGTGATGTTCGGCGGGCTGCTGATCGGCCTGTTCATGGGCCATCCGCTGGCCTTCGTGCTGGGCGGCGTGGCCGTCATCGGCGCCTACCTGGGCCCGGGCGAGCGCGTGCTCGGCACCATCATCAACAACATCTACGGCAACGCCATGGACAACTACGTCCTGGTGGCCATTCCGCTGTTCGTGCTGATGGCACGCTTTCTCAACGACTCCGGGGTCACCGAGAAGATGTTCGCGGTGATGCGTCTGCTGCTGGCCAACCTGCGCGGCGGCCTGGCGCTGACCGTGGTCATCGTCTCGGTGATGCTGGCCGCCA
>NZ_JABFTW010000021.1:0-75196 GCF_021404355.1 Halomonas sp. MCCC 1A11062 | reverse complement strand
TGTTCGGCTAACGGTTCCCGCTATCAGGGTCCGTAGGGGACTTTCACCCCCAAGTCATTCCGAGGCACCACCCTCGGAAACAGCGCCCGTCGGGCGCTGCGCGCCATGCCTGGCGCACCAATGAAACGGGGCGCCTCGATGAGGCGCCCCGTTTGGTCAGCTGCGATGAAGCCAGGCTTACCAGCCAGTGACGTCCTTCAGCGCGTCACCGATCTGGGCCAGGGAGCGAACGGTACGCACGCCGGCATCTTCCAGCGCGGCGAACTTCTCGTCAGCGGTACCCTTGCCACCGGAGATGATCGCACCGGCGTGGCCCATACGCTTGCCCGGAGGCGCGGTGACACCGGCGATGTAGGACACCACCGGCTTGGTCACGTTGGCCTTGATGTAGGCAGCGGCCTCTTCCTCGGCGGTACCGCCGATCTCGCCGATCATGACGATGGCCTCGGTCTTCGGGTCCTTCTCGAACATCGCCAGGATGTCGATGAAGTTGGAGCCCGGGATCGGGTCGCCGCCGATGCCCACACAGGTGGACTGACCGAAGCCGTGGTCGGTGGTCTGCTTGACCGCTTCGTAGGTCAGGGTGCCGGAACGCGACACGATGCCGACCTTGCCCGGCTTGTGGATGTGGCCCGGCATGATGCCGATCTTGCTCTCGCCGGGAGTGATCACACCCGGGCAGTTCGGGCCGATCAGGCGCACGCCCAGCTCGTCGCACTTGACCTTGACGTCGAGCATGTCGAGTGTGGGGATGCCTTCGGTGATGCACACGATCAGCTTGATGCCGGCATTGGCGGCTTCGAGGATCGAGTCCTTGCAGAAGGCGGCCGGTACGTAGATCACGCTGGCCTCGGCGCCGGTCTTCTCGACCGCTTCCTTGACGGTGTTGAACACCGGCAGGCCCAGGTGCTCCTGGCCGCCCTTGCCCGGGGTGACGCCGCCGACCATCTTGGTACCGTAGGCAATCGCCTGCTCGGAATGGAAGGTCCCCTGCCCGCCGGTGAAGCCCTGGCAGATGACCTTGGTGTTCTTGTCGATCAGGATGCTCATTACTTGCCCTCCGCTGCCTTGACAACCTGCTGAGCCGCATCGGTCAGGCTCGTGGCAGCGATGATGTTCAGACCACTGGAGGCCAGCTTCTCGGCACCCAGCTCGGCGTTGTTACCTTCGAGACGCACCACCACCGGTACGTTGACGCCGACCTGCTCGACGGCACCGATAATGCCCTCGGCAATCATGTCGCAGCGCACGATGCCGCCGAAGATGTTGACCAGCACGGCCTTGACGGAGTCGTCGGAGAGGATCAGCTTGAAGGCCTCCGCAACGCGCTCCTTGGTCGCACCGCCGCCCACGTCGAGGAAGTTGGCAGGCTGGCCGCCATGGAGCTTGATGATGTCCATGGTGCCCATGGCCAGTCCGGCACCATTGACCATACAGCCGATGTTGCCTTCCAGGGCCACGTAGTTGAGTTCCCAGGCAGCTGCCTCGGCCTCACGCTCGTCTTCCTGAGAGGGATCGCGCATCGCCTGCAGGTCCGGATGCCGATACAGGGAGTTGCTGTCCAGGTTGATCTTGGCGTCGAGGCAGTGCAGGTTGCCTTCCTCGGTGATCACCAGCGGGTTGATCTCGAGCAGCGCCAGATCCTTCTCGTGGAACAGACGCGACAGGCCCAGGAAGATCTTGGTGAACTGCTTGACCTGGTCGCCTTTCAGGCCCAGGGCAAAAGCCAGCTCGCGCGCCTGATACGGCTGCGCACCGACCAGCGGGTCGATCTCGGCCTTGAGAATCTTCTCGGGGGTTTCCTCGGCGACCTTCTCGATCTCGACGCCACCTTCGGTGGAAGCCATGAACACCACGCGACGAGTGGTGCGGTCGACCACAGCGCCCAGGTAGAGCTCGTTGGCGATGTCAGTGCAGTTCTCCACCAGGATCTTGGCGACCGGCTGACCGTTCGCGTCGGTCTGGTAGGTCACCAGGTTCTTGCCCAGCCAGTGCTCGGCGAAGGCCTTGGCCTCTTCCGGGCTCTTGATCAGCTTGACACCGCCGGCCTTGCCGCGGCCACCGGCGTGGACCTGGGCCTTGACGACCCACATGTCACCACCGATCTTCCTGCAGGCTTCCGCCGCTTCCTCGGGGGTATCGACTGCGAAGCCCTTGGATACCGGCAGACCATAATCGGCAAACAGCTGCTTGCCTTGATACTCGTGAAGGTTCATCGATTCATGCCATTGGTTGCATGTGACTCGAACGGCAACCGCGAAACACCGCCTGCGACGGTCGATGCCGGGTTACCCCCGTCCGCGCCCGATACATGGCCGGGCGCGACGCGCCATCCCCATGGATGGCGCTCGTTGTTACGTCTACTGCGTACTGCCTGTTCGCCCGACTAGCGCTTCTTGCGGTTGGCCATGTGGATGGCGTGACCGTCCACTGCCAGCGCCGCCTCGTGAATCGCCTCGGAGGTGCTTGGGTGAGCGTAGCAGGTCAGCGCCAGATCCTCGGCGCTGGAGCCGAATTCCATGGCGATCACGCCTTGGGCAATCAGCTCACCGGCATGCTGGCTGACGATGTGCATGCCCAGGATACGATCGGTCTCGGCATCGGCAATGATCTTGGCCATGCCTTCCGGCGCGTTGTTGGCAAGCGCCCGACCGTTGGCCGAGAACGGGAAGGAGCCCGTCTTGACTGCAATGCCCTTGGCCTTGGCTTCCTGCTCGTTCAAGCCGACCCAGGCCACTTCCGGCGAGGTGTAGATCACGCTGGGAATGGCGTCGTAGTTCATCTCCGCCTTGTGCCCGGCGATGATGTCGGCCACCATCACGCCCTCTTCCGAAGCCTTGTGGGCCAGCATCGGACCGCGCACGCAGTCACCGATGGCATAGATGCCGGGCACGCTGGTGCGGCACTGGTCGTCGACGTGAATGAAACCGCGCTCGTCGAGGCCTACGCCGACGTTCTCGTCGACCACGCCCTTGGTGTAGGGGCGACGACCGACGCAGACGATCAGCTTGTCGAAGGTCTGCTCCTGCTCACCCTTGCCGTCGCTGTACTTGACCGTAACCTCGTTGCCCTTGACCTCGGAGCCGGTAACGCGTGCGCCGAGCTTGATGTCCAGGCCCTGCTTCTTGAGCAGCTTCTGGGTCTCCTTGGCGATGGCGGTATCGACCATCGGCAGGAAGGTGTCCATGGCTTCGAGCACGGTCACCTCGGCGCCCAGACGGCTCCATACGCTGCCCAGTTCGAGGCCGATGACGCCGGCGCCGATCACGCCCAGGCGCCCCGGCACCTCGGTGAACTCCAGCGCACCGGTGGAAGTGACGACGATGTCCTCGTGCAGCGGGGTCGGCGGGATTTCCACCGGTACCGAACCCGCGGCGATGACGATGTTGTCGGCTTCATAGGTGGTCTTGCCACCGTCGTGGTCGGTGACTTCGACCTGCTTGGTGCCGGTCACCTTGCCGGTGCCGTCGATGGCGGTGACGCCGTTGGCCTTGAACAGGGCGCTGATGCCACCCACGTTCTTGGCGATGACGGAGTTCTTGAACTCCAGCATCTTGGCCACGTTGGCCTTGGGCGGTTCCAGATCGATGCCGATCTCGGCGAAGTGATCGCGTGCTTCGACGAACTTGTGGGATGTCTCGAGCAGCGCCTTGGAGGGAATGCAGCCCACGTTGAGGCAGGTACCGCCGTGAACGGTCTTGCCTTCCTTGTTGACCCATTTCTCGACGCAGGCAGTCTTCAGCCCCAGTTGGGCGGCACGGATGGCGGCCACGTAGCCCCCGGGGCCCGCACCGATGACGATCACATCAAATTTGTCGGCCATGTGGTTCTTCCTGTTGATCGGTTCGCGTTTGAGTCCGTTGATTCGGCGCCGTCAGATATCCAGCAGCAGGCGCGCCGGATCCTCGAGCAGCTCCTTGATGGTCACCAGGAACTGCACCGCATCCTTGCCGTCGATCATACGGTGGTCGTATGACAGGGCCAGGTACATCATTGGGCGGATCTCGACCTTGCCGTTGACGGCCATGGGGCGCTCCTGGATCTTGTGCATGCCCAGGATGGCGGTCTGCGGCGGGTTGAGGATCGGGGTCGACATCAGCGAGCCGAAGATGCCGCCGTTGGTGATGGTGAAGGTGCCGCCCTGCATCTCCTCGATGCCGAGCTTGCCGTCACGCGCCCGCTTGCCGAAGTCGACGATGCCCTTCTCGACGTCGGCGATCTTCATGCTGTCGGTATCGCGCAGCACCGGCACCACCAGGCCGCGGTCGGTGGAGACCGCCACGCCGATGTCCTGATAGCCGTGGTAGACGATGTCGGTGCCGTCGATGGAGGCGTTGACGTCAGGGAAGCGCTTGAGCGCCTCGGAAGCCGCCTTGACGAAGAAGCCCATGAAGCCGAGCTTGACGTCGTGTGCCTTCAGGAAAGTGTCCTTGTACTGCGCACGCAGATCCATCACCGCGCCCATGTCCACCTCGTTGTAGGTGGTGAGCATGGCGGCGGTCTGCTGAGCCTGGACCAGACGCTTGGCGATGGTCTGACGCAGACGGCTCATCGGCACGCGCTTCTCGGGACGCTCACCCTCGAAGGCCGGTGCGGCGGCAGCCTGCTTGGGTGCGGCAGCGGGAGCGGCGCTCTTCTTGGCCGTGCCGGCCTGAACGGCGCGCTGCACGTCTTCCTTGAGGATGCGACCGCCCTTGCCGGTGCCTTCGATCTTGCTCACGTCGAGGTCGTGCTCGGCAACCATCTTGCGTGCCGCCGGGGCCAGGATCTTGTCGCCGATCCGCTCGTCGCCCGAGCCGTCATCGGCGGAAGCGGCCGGCGTGACATCTGCGGCCGTCTCGGCACCGCCCGCACCCTCGGTGAAGATGGCCAGCACCGCCTCGGAGGCGACCTGACTGCCCTCTTCCGCCTTGATCTCGGCCAGGGCGCCGTCTGCCGGTGCGACTACCTCGAGCACCACCTTGTCGGTCTCGATGTCGGCCAGCACTTCATCGCGCTTGACCGCCTCGCCCACCTTCTTGTGCCAGGTGGCCACGGTGCCTTCCTGGATCGACTCGGGGAAGGTCGGTGCCTTCACCTCGTGAGACTTGCCGCCGGCGGCCGGCGCCGCCTTGGCCTCGCTCTGCGGCGCGGCCTTGGCGTCGGCCTTCTCGCCCTTCTTCTCGGCGCCCTTGGCGCCGCCAGCACCGATCTTGCCCAGCACCTGCTCGGACTGCACGGTATCGCCCTCTTCCACCAGCACCTCGGAGAGGGTGCCGGCTTCCGGTGCCACCACTTCGAGCACCACCTTGTCGGTTTCGATCTCGACGATCAGCTCATCGCGCTCGACGCTGTCCCCCGCCTTCTTGTGCCAGGCAGCCACGCTGCCTTCGGCAACGGATTCCGGAAAGGTGGGCGCTTTGATATCGGTAGCCATGTCGTTTCCCTTGTATGTTCTCTACGTCCCGGTGGATTCGCTCAGACGTTGAAGGCGTCTTCCACCAACTGGCGCTGCTGTTCGGTATGCACGGACATGTAGCCCGCCGCGGGTGCCGCCGATGCCGGACGCCCGGCGAACTTGAGTTCACCGCCGAGGCCGTTCTTGAGCATGTCGGCCACCGCCCGCATGTGGTGCTGGCTGGGATACCAGGCGCCCTGATTGAGCGGCTCTTCCTGACACCACACCACGGTATCGAGATTGACGTAGGCCTTCAGCGCCTCGAAGAGCTCCTCCTTGGGGAAGGGGTAGAGCTGCTCGATACGCACGATGGCGGTGTCGTCGCGGCCGTTCTCTTCGCGCCATGCCGCCAGGTCGTAGTAGACCTTGCCGGCACACATGATGACGCGAGTCACCTTCTGGGCCTCGAGGTTGCCCTGATCCGGCAGCACCATCTGGAAGTGGCCGTTGGCCAGGTCGTCGAGGCTGGAGATCGCCTCCTTGTGACGCAGCAGGCTCTTGGGCGACATCACCACCAGCGGCTTGCGCAGCGGACGGATCACCTGACGACGCAGCAGGTGGAAGATCTGCGCCGGCGTGGTGGGCACGCACACCTGCATGTTGTGCTCGGCACACAGCTGCAGGAAGCGCTCCAGGCGCGCCGAGGAGTGTTCCGGCCCCTGCCCTTCGTAGCCGTGAGGCAGCAGCATGGTCAGGCCGCACAGCCGTCCCCACTTGGTCTCGCCGGAGGAGATGAACTGGTCCACCACCACCTGAGCACCGTTGAAGAAGTCGCCGAACTGCGCTTCCCAGATCACCAGGTCGTTGGGCGCCGTCGTGGCATAGCCATACTCGAACGCCAGCACCGCCTCCTCGGAGAGGAAGGAGTCGTGGATGGTGAAGCGCGGCTGGCCGTCGGCCAGATGCTGCAGCGGCACGTAGGTGCTGCCGTCCTTCTGGTTGTGCACCACCGCATGGCGGTGGGAGAAGGTACCGCGGCCCACGTCCTGGCCGGTGATACGCACCGGATGCCCTTCGTCGAGCAGGGTGGCGTAGGCCAGGGTTTCGGCGAAGCCCCAGTTCAGCGCCAGACCGCCGGCCTGCATCTTGCGGCGGTCCTCGTAGATCTTGGCTACCTGGCGCTGCACTTCGACGCCGTCGGGAATCTCGCACATGCGCGCGGCCAGCCGCTGCAGGCGCTTCATCTCGACGCTGGTGTCGGCGTAGCCGCTCCACTCGTGACCGAGATAGGGCTTCCAGTCGACGAACAGCGTGGTGTTGGGCTCCTGGACCAGGGCGTTGGCGACGTGGTTGCCCGCCATCAGATCTTCGCGATAGGTCTCGGTCATCGCCTGGGCGTCTTCCTCGCTGAGCACGCCCTGCTCCACCAGGCGCTGCGCGTAAAGCGTGCGCGAGGAGGGATGATCCTTGATCTTCTGGTACATCAGCGGCTGGGTGCCGGAGGGCTCGTCGGCCTCGTTGTGGCCGCGGCGGCGATAGCAGACCAGATCGATGACCACGTCCTTGCGGAACTGCTGACGGTAGTCGAGTGCCACCTGGGTGGCATGCAGTACCGCGTCCGGGTCGTCGCCGTTGACGTGGAAGATCGGCGCCTGAACCATCTTGGCGATGTCGGTGCAGTACTCGGTGGAGCGAGTGTCCTGCGGGTGCGAGGTGGTGAAGCCGACCTGGTTGTTGATGACGATGTGCAGCGTGCCACCGGTCTTGTAGGCGCGGGTCTGAGACATCTGGAATGTCTCCATCACCACACCCTGGCCGGCGAAGGCGGCGTCGCCATGCACGTTGATCGGCAGGACCTTGGTGCCTTCGTAGTCGTCACGGCGGTCCTGACGGGCACGCACCGAACCTTCCACCACCGGCGACACGATCTCCAGGTGCGAGGGGTTGAAGGCCAGCGCCAGATGCACCTCGCCACCCGGCGTCATCACGTTGGAGCTGAAGCCCTGGTGATACTTGACGTCGCCCGAGCCGCGCTCGATCAGCTTCTTGCCGTCGAACTCGTCGATCAGCTCTGAGGGGTTCTTGCCGAGAATGTTGACCAGCAGGTTGAGGCGGCCGCGGTGGGCCATGCCGATGACCATCTCCTTGATCCCGTAGCCACCACCGCGCTGGATCAGCTCGTCCATCATCGGGATGAATGCCTCACCGCCCTCGAGACCGAAGCGCTTGGTGCCGGGATACTTGGAGGCCAGGTAGTTCTCCAGGCCCTCCGCGGCGGTCAAGCGCTCCAGCAGATGCTTGCGCACGTCGTCGCTGTACTTGGGTGCCGAGCGAACCGACTCGAAGCGCTGCTGCAGCCAGCGCTTCTCCTCGGTATCGACGATATGCATGATCTCGCAGCCGATGGAGCGACAGTAGGTGTGCTCCAGCGCCTCGACGATCTCACGCAGCGGTGCCTTGTCCATCCCCAGAAAGAAAGAGCCGGTCTGGAACTCGGTGTCCAGATCGGCCGGAGATAGCTGGTGGAAGGAGAGGTCGAGGTCGGGAACGGGCGCCTGACTGCGCAGCTTGAGCGGGTCGATATCGGCTTTCTGATGTCCCCGGAAGCGGTAGGCGTTGATCAGCTGCAACACCTTGACCTGCTTCTTGTTTTCGCCGCTGTCGGCAGCGGCCGTCGTGGTCCGGCGGGCGCGGGCCAGCTGCTGGAACTGGTCACGTACCGGACTTAGAGGGACGTCATGGGTGGCGCTGCCATCGACGCTCGGCAGCTGATCGAAGTAGGTTCGCCACTCGTCGGGCACGGAACCTGGGTCGGCGAGGTATTGCTCGTAGAGCGCTTCCACATAGTGAACGTTGCTGCCGCTCACGTGGGAGCTGTTCCACATCAACTCCATTATGCCTTGTTGCATCTCTCGGTCACCCTACACTGATGGGGTGTTGTCGGCGCCGTCACGGGCCAGCCGCGGCGGCTTGGCTGGTGCCCTGCCGGTGGGGCGTCTCTCTTCCGGCGGATCCAGCCGCGAGGCCGGAAACCTTGAAATTCATGCTCAAGAGCCGGTACCTGTGGCACCGGCTCTGTCGCTACTGTGCGAACCGACCGCGACACAAGGTCGCGGCCAAACTGCGGCCGCTATGATAGCAAGCCACGCGCCACGATTTAAGTGGCATTCGCAAGCAACATGTCACGGATCTTGCCGATGGCCCGAGTGGGATTGAGCCCCTTGGGACATACCGCGACACAGTTCATGATGCCGCGGCAGCGGAACACGCTGAACGGATCTTCGAGTTCCGACAGGCGTTCGCGAGTCGCGGTATCGCGCGAGTCAGCCAGGAAACGGTAGGACTGCAGCAGACCGGCCGGACCGACGAACTTGTCCGGGTTCCACCAGAACGAGGGACAGGAGGTCGAGCAGCAGGCGCACAGGATGCACTCATAGAGCCCGTCGAGCTTGTCGCGATCCTCCGGCGACTGCAGGCGCTCGATGGCCGGCGCCGGGGTGTCGTTCTGCAGGTACGGCTGGATGCGCTCGTACTGCTTGTAGAACAGCCCCATGTCGACCACCAGGTCGCGCACCACCGGCAGGCCCGGCAGCGGACGCAGCACCAGCTTGTTGTCCTTGACCACGTCGGACAGCGAGGTGATGCAGGCCAGACCGTTCTTGCCGTTCATGTTCATGCCGTCGGAGCCGCACACGCCCTCGCGGCAGCTGCGACGGAAAGCCAGGGTGGTGTCCTCGGCCTTGAGCATTTCCAGCACGTTCAGCACCATCAGGTCACGGCCCTGAGTGTCGAGCTGGTACTCCTGCATGTAGGGCGCGGAGTCGGTTTCCGGGTTGTAGCGGTAAATGGATACCTGAAGCATCTCGTGACTCCCCCTTAATATGTACGGACTTTCGGCTCGAAGGTGTCGACGGTCTTCGGCTTGAAGTTGACGTCACGCTTGCCGACCCGCTTCTCGGCCGGGAAGTACATGGAGTGCTTCAGCCAGTTGGCGTCGTCGCGATCCGGATAGTCGTAGCGCGAGTGGGCGCCGCGGCTCTCCTTACGCTCCAGGGCCGCGATGGCGGTGGCTTCGGCCACTTCCATCAGGTTGTCGAGCTCGAGCGCCTCGACGCGGGCGGTGTTGAAGGCGCCGGACTTGTCGACCAGATGCGCTTCGCCGATACGGCCGCGCAGATCGGCCAGCTTCTTGACTCCTTCCTGCATGTGATCTTCCTGACGGAACACACCGAAGGAGTTCTGCATGATGCTCTGCAGCTCGGTCTTGAGAGCTGCCACGGATTCGCCGCCGCTGGATTCGTTCCAGCGGGTCATGCGCTTCATGGCCGCCTCGATGTCGGACTCGGAAGCGTCGAGGTAATCGATACCCTCGTTGAGCGCGCTCTCGATGAACATGCCGGCCGCACGACCGAACACTACCAGGTCGAGCAGCGAGTTGCCGCCCAGGCGGTTGGCGCCGTGCACCGATACACAGGCCGCTTCGCCACAGGCAAACAGGCCATTGACGATGCGGTCGTTGCCGTCGGCGTCCTGCATGATCGCCTGACCGTGCACGTTGGTCGGAATCCCGCCCATCATGTAGTGGCAGGTCGGCACCACCGGGATCGGCGCCTTGACCGGATCGGCATGGGCGAAGATCTTGGACAGCTCACTGATACCGGGCAGGCGCTTGTTGAGCACCTCTTCGCCCAGGTGATCGAGCTTGAGGTAGACGTGGTCGCCCTGCTCGCCGCAGCCGCGGCCCTCGAGGATCTCCATGACCATGGAGCGTGCCACCACGTCACGACCGGCCAGATCCTTGGCGTTGGGGGCATAACGCTCCATGAAGCGCTCGCCATCCTTGTTGACCAGATAGCCACCCTCACCGCGGCAGCCCTCGGTGACCAGCACGCCGGCACCGTAGATACCGGTGGGGTGGAACTGCCACATCTCCATGTCCTGCATCGGGAAGCCGGCGCGCAGCGCCATGCCGATGCCGTCGCCGGTGTTGATCAGGGCGTTGGTGGTGGAAGCATAGATGCGACCGGCACCGCCGGTAGCCATGACGGTGGCCTTGGACTTGACGTGCACCACTTCGCCGGTCTCGATGCACATGGCGATGCAGCCCACCACGTCACCGTTGGCGTTCTTGACCAGATCGACCGCGAACCACTCGTTGAGGAAGGTGGTGTTGTTTTTCAGGTTGTTCTGATAAAGGGTGTGCAGCAGCGCGTGGCCGGTACGGTCGGCCGCCGCGCAGGTGCGCGCCGCCTGGCCGCCTTCACCGAAGTTCTTTGACTGACCGCCGAACGGACGCTGATAGATACGGCCGTTGTCGAAACGCGAGAACGGCAGGCCCATGTGCTCGAGTTCGAAGACCGCCTTGGGCCCCTCGGAGCACATGTACTCAGCGGCGTCCTGGTCGGTGATGTAGTCGCCGCCCTTGACGGTGTCGTACATGTGCCAGCGCCAATCGTCGTTGGGGTCGGCCGAGGCGATGGCGCAGGTGATGCCGCCCTGGGCGGACACGGTGTGCGAGCGGGTCGGGAAGACCTTGGACAGCACGGCGGTCTGCTTGCCGGACTTGGCCAGCTCGAGCGCCGCGCGCAAGCCGGAGCCGCCACCGCCGATGATGATGGCGTCGAAGGACAAGGTACGCATGTTAGACATGAATCAGGCTCCCCACAGAACGGTAATGCCCCAGACCAGGAACACGAACACGGCCAGGATGATGACAACCTGGGCGCCGAGGCGAACGGGCGTGGACTTGAGGTAATCGGTGGTCACGGTCCACAGCCCCACCCAGGCGTGCGCGGCAAGCGAGATAAAGGCCAGCAGGGAGAAGATCCGCATCCAGGTCTGGGCAAACAGATTGCTCCAGGTAACGTAATCGAGTCCGGGGTTGAACAGCAGATACGCGACGATGAAAACCGTGTAGAGCGCCAGAATGACGGCCGAGACCCGCTGGATCAGCCAGTCGGACAGGCCGCTGCGACCCAGATTGGTGATATTGGTTACCATACCCAGACTCCCGCCAGAATGATCAGGACGGCACTGATGACCACGGTGGCCTGTGCCTTCTTCACGCCCCCCTCGAGGGTCACGCCATATCCAGCATCCATCAGCATGTGCTTGATGCCGGCAACGAAGTGAAAGGCCAGGGCTGACAGCAGCCCCCAGGCGATCAGCTTGGCCAGGATGTTGTTGGCCAGGGTGTCGCGCACGGCGAGGAAGCCTTCCGGAGACGACAGCGACTTGTCGAGGGCCCAGAACGCGAAGATGAGGCCAACGAACAGGATTACGCCGGTGATGCGGTGGGCGATCGACGTCAAGGCGGGAAGTGGGAACTGTATCGTGGTGAGGTCTAGGTTGACGGGTCGTTTGCTATTCACGGCTCTATACACACTCTCTTGGCTCGCTCTTCAACCGATGGGACCAGGCTCGAGCGGGCGGTGGTTTGAGGTAGGGGGCTCGCCGCTGCCGGGACGGGCATGACAACGAGTACCTGCCAGTCGCGCGGTGTGGATTATAGGGACATGAACCCCTAGTGACAAATACCCACCGCGCTAACTCGACCATGGTTCAAGCTCGCCATGCCTGGGATGGCAAGCAGACAGGCTCGTCGCGCCGCAACCGGCGGCCCATGGGCGCTCTCGTGGTGCAAAGCACCATTTTCTATACAACAGCTATCTAACAAAAAGTTCCATGCACAACTATGCGGTCACTTTGGCCCAATTGACAATCCCGGGAACGCTTCTATAGTGGGCTGACCTTTTTCGCGGGCCACGGCTCCAACAGGGTTTGCGAAATAACGAGTTAACGTTCCATAGCGACTTCGAGAGGAGGCCAGAATGGCTGACAGGAAAGCGACACTGACGGTAGACGGCCTGGAAAAAGCGATCGAGCTGCCCGTCTACTCAGGAACCCTGGGCCCTGACGTGGTCGATGTTCGCGGTCTGGGCGCCGAAGGCCTGTTCACCTACGATCCAGGCTTCATGGCAACCTCCTCGTGCCAGTCGGCCATCACCTATATCGATGGCGCCAAGGGCGTTCTTCTGCATCGCGGCTATCCGATCGACCAGTTGGCCAAGGAGTCCAACTTCGTCGAGGTGTGCTACGCGCTGCTGTTCGGTGAGCTGCCGACCGCCGAGCAGTACGCCGACTTCGAGTCGCGGGTGCGCAACCACACCATGGTCCACGATCAGATCAACAACTTCTTCAAGGGCTTCCGCCGCGACGCTCACCCGATGTCGATCCTGTGCGGCGTGGTCGGCGGTCTTGCCGCTTTCTACCACGACCACCTGGACATTACCGTCGAGGAAGACCGCGTCATCAGCGCGATCCGTCTGATTGCCAAGATGCCGACCATTGCGGCCATGTCCTACAAGTATAACGTCGGCCAGCCGTTCAACTACCCGCGCAATGACCTGAGCTATGCAGAGAACTTCCTCTACATGATGTTCAGCAACCCGTGCGAGGAGTACAAGGTCAACCCGGTCTACGCCAAGGCCATGGACCGCATCTTCATGCTGCATGCCGACCACGAGCAGAACGCCTCCACCTCCACGGTGCGCCTGGCAGGCTCCACCGGCGCCAACCCGTTCGCCTGCATCAGCGCCGGCATCGCCGCACTGTGGGGCCCGGCTCACGGCGGTGCCAACGAGGCGGTGCTGAAGATGCTCGACGAGATCGGCGACGACTCCGAAGAGAACATACAGCGCTTCATCGACAAGGCCAAGGACAAGGACGACCCGTTCAAGCTGATGGGCTTCGGTCACCGCGTGTACCGCAACTTCGACCCGCGCGCCAAGGTCATGAAGGAGACCTGCGACGAGGTGCTGGCCGAACTCGGCATCGACGACCCGCAGCTAAAGATCGCCAAGCGCCTGGAGCAGATCGCCCTCGAGGACGAGTACTTCGTCGAGCGCAAGCTCTACCCCAACGTCGACTTCTACTCCGGCATCATTCTCAAGGCCATGGGCATCCCGACCAACATGTTCACGGTGATCTTCGCCGTGTCACGCACCATCGGCTGGATCTCCCACTGGCACGAGATGCTGTCCAACGACTACAAGATCGGTCGTCCACGTCAGCTCTACACCGGCCACCCGCAGCGCGACTATCCTGCCAAGTAAGTCGGCAGGACGCGGCCTGCGCCGCAATGCACTGGAAAGCCGCCTTCGGGCGGCTTTCTGCGTCTCGCGCTTCATACGCAGCCACGCGTGCCACGCTGGGCTCCAGGCTGCCACCAAGAAAAGAGGGAACAGCACATGCAAGAGCAGATTTCCACCGTCGCCTTCATCGGCCTGGGCGTGATGGGCTATCCCATGGCCGGCCACCTGGCCCGCGCGGGGCTCACCGTGCGCGTCTACAACCGCAGCGTGGACAAGGCCAAGGCCTGGGCCGAGCAGTTCGGCGGCAGCTACCACGCCACGCCCGCGGAAGCCGCCCAGGGAGCCGACCTGGTGCTGGTCTGCGTCGGCAATGACGACGACGTCAGACAGGTCACCACCGGCGAACAGGGAGCACTTTCCGGCATGTGCGCAGGCAGCCTTCTGGTCGACCACACCACGGCCTCTGCCGATCTCGCCCAGGAACTCGACGCCGCCTGCCGCACAAGCGACATAGGCTTCATCGACGCCCCGGTCTCAGGTGGCCAACAAGGCGCCGAGAACGGCGCATTGACCGTCATGTGCGGCGGTAGCGAAGCGGATTTCGTTCGCGCCGAGACCACCCTCGCCCACTACGCCAGGGCCGTCACCTTGATGGGGCCGGCCGGCAGCGGTCAGCTGACCAAGATGGTCAACCAGATCTGCATTGCCGGATTGGTGCAGGGGCTTGCCGAGGGATTGCACTTCGCCGAGCGGGCCGGTCTCGATCAGCAGCGCGTGATTGACGTCATCTCCAAGGGTGCCGCCGGCTCCTGGCAGATGGAGAACCGCCACAAGACCATGATCGCCGATGAGTACGAGCACGGCTTCGCCGTCGACTGGATGCGCAAGGATCTGGGGATCTGCCTCGAGCAAGCGCGCCGATTGCAGGCCCGCCTACCGGTCACCGCACTCGTGGATCAGTTCTATGGCGACGTTCAGGTAATGGGCGGCGGACGCTGGGACACCTCTTCGCTGCTGCGAAGACTGCGCGGACATGACGACTGATTCACCTCACGCAACCTAACACGCTTGGAGGCGTCGCCTACCCGCGACACCTCTAAGTGAAAAGCATCAGAAAAGGACTAACCTTCTCTTGACAGCCGTCACTTTTCACGGAGCGAATCCAGCCTTTGGCAAGGGCGGCACGTTTTCCACACATTCTGTGGATAACCCTGTTCACAACCTCAAGAAAACACCATCAAATCGGCATGAGAAGGGGCTTGCAGTTAGATTGGCTATTTTTTGATCAATCATAACCTATTGAAATCATTGATTTTTTGCAGCCGCACACTTCCCAATGGACAATCTGGAGATTTACGCACAGGCGCACGCACCGCACACTGTGCAAGTGGACAAGTCAAGCCGGAAAAGCTGGAAAAACGGCAACTTCAATGGGTTTTTCACGCATAGCGACCCGCCCAGATGAGAACCTATCCCAGGCGTGAACGGGCGAGACTTATTGAGGGCAAAGCGATGTAGACCAGGGTCCACAAGAGAGAAGTGGCGTCCCATAGGGGGTTCGAACCCCTGTTCCCGCCGTGAAAGGGCGGTGTCCTGGACCACTAGACGAATGGGACGCAATGTCGTTCAAATATCGGCACAAGGCGTTTGGTGGAGCCTAGCGGGATCGAACCGCTGACCTCGACACTGCCAGTGTCGCGCTCTCCCAGCTGAGCTAAGGCCCCACAAGTGCCGTGAAGACGGGGCGTATAGTACTGATCCACCCCGTCTTCGTCAAGAAGAAATGGGGATTATTGCAGGTCGCGGTACTCCTTCTCGAAGCGCTTGGCCTGCTTCTTGGACACGCCCCCCAGCGCCTCGATGGCATGGCGCAGCCGAGCCCGGGTCACATCGGAACCGAGAATGGCCATGGCATCCATCACCGAGGTGCTGGCCGCAGAGCCGGTGATGGCGATGAACACCGGCGCCAGAAACTCCTTCATCTTCAGTCCGAAGTAACCGGCCAGCAGCTTGACCTCGGCGAGCAGCGCCTCCTTGTGCCAGGCCGGCACCGCCTCGAAGCGCCACACGAGGAACTGCAGCAGCCTGACGAGCTCTTCGCGCTCCAGCTTGATGTCTTCGAAATCCTGCTCACTGACGCTCGGAACGCCGCTGAAGAAGTGGCCGGCCAATGGAGCCACCTGCGAAAGCGTCTCTACCCGGGTACGCACCTGGGGCAGGATCTGACCGACGTACTCTTCGTTGAAGGCCCACTCCATGAGCGCCTTGAGAAAGGCCCTGTCGTCGAGATCCTCGCGAATGTAGAGCCCATTGAGCCAAGTGAGCTTTTCCAGGTCGAATACCGGCCCACCGAGCGACACGCGCTGGATGTCGAAGTGCGCCATCATCTCGTCGAGCGAGAACTTCTCCCGCTCGTCCGGCATCGACCAGCCCATGCGGCCCAGGTAGTTGATCACCGCCTGGGGCAGGAAGCCCATACGCTTGTAGTAGTTGATGGAGGTGGGATTCTTGCGCTTGGAGAGCTTCGACTTGTCGGGATTGCGCAACAGCGGCATGTGACACAGCACCGGCATTTCCCACCCGAAGTACTCATACAGCAGTTGATGCTTGGGCGCCGAATTGATCCACTCCTCGCCGCGCAGCACGTGGGTAATGCCCATCAAGTGGTCGTCCACTACGTTGGCCAGGTGGTAGGTGGGCATGCCATCCGACTTCAACAGCACCTGAGCGTCGACCTGCGCCCAATCGACCTCGATGGTGCCACGCAACATGTCATCAATGACACAGGTACCGCTGCTCGGCACCTTCATGCGCACCACGTAGGGCCACCCTTCCCGCTCGCGACGCGCCACCTCTTCCTCCGGCAGCGCCAGGTCAGTGGGCTTCAGCGCGAGATGCAGGCCACTTGCCTTACGCGCCTCTCTCAGCTCATCCAGCTCTTCACTGGTGCGGTAGCACTTGAAGGCATGCCCGGCCTCGATCAACTGGCGCGCATGCTCGGCATAGATATCGCCCCGCTCGCTCTGGCGATACGGACCATGCGGCCCGCCCACGTCGGGACCCTCGTCCCACTCGAGCCCCAGCCAGCGCAGGGAATCGAGGATCATCTGCTCGGACTCGAGCGTGGAGCGCACCCGGTCCGTATCCTCGATGCGCAGGATGAACTGCCCACCGTGCTGCCTCGCAAAGCAGAGGTTGAACAGCGCGATGTAAGCAGTGCCTACGTGGGGATCGCCAGTGGGTGACGGCGCAATACGAGTACGTACGGTCATGTCGTCCTTATCCAGTCGGGAAAACTCATGGCGGCATTATACGCACCTGGCACGACGGGGGCAGCCGCACCGGCCGCCTTGCTTCCGCCAAGCACGCCAGTCACCCCAGGCATGTTTATTGCCGTTGCCGCTCGCGGCACGGCCAGGGATGGTGTGTAAAACGTTGAACTGCCAAATTTGCACACTTAACATGGATCATTGACAATCACTTTCCTTTGGTTCTTCTGTCTTCAGGTTGATGCAATGGACTCACTGGGTAATAGAATCAAGCAATTAAGATTGCAGGCAAATCTCAACAAGGCTGCACTTGCCAGAAAGGTCGGCGTATCGGATGTCACGATCTCGTACTGGGAGTCGGGCGCGATCAAGCAGATCGGTCATGAGCGGCTGGTAGCACTGGCAGATGCTCTAGGCTGTACACTGGGGCAACTGCTCGAAGGTGAAACGCAGCTCCTGACCACCCCGCTTTACCTTCGCGGCCAGCCACCAGCGCCCTGGCAAGCTACCAACTCGAATCGTATTGCGTTATCCCGGGAGATCTTGAATAGTGTCAGCTGGGACGGTGAGTGCTATCTCGTCACCCCCGCACCAGGGGAGCGTTTCGATTATCTGGAGAATGGCGACCTCGCTGCTTTCGGCCCCACGGAAAGCTGCGACCGGCCGGGACACTATCTGATCGAAGGTGCCGGCGGCTTGTATATCGGCCAGTTGGAACTCAGTGAAAACGGCGAGCCAGTGTGCCGTAGCGAGGATGATGTCGGAGCCTTGCCGACCCCGCTGGAGGCCTCAGAGAAAATCGTGGGGCGGCTACTGGCACGCTGGCGAATGGAAGGCGCCTGAGTGGCGCCACTCTACCTTTATTCCACTTCAAGAACGTCGACCTGATCGGTAGTCCGACGAGGCTCACTGCCGATCAAATATCGCCGCGAATAGCTGGCCACCTGCCCCAGCCCATGCCGGGCGCTCCTGACCAGTTCTCCTTCCAAGTGCTCCCCTTGATCGCCGATTCGCTCGCGCACGGCAGGCGGCTGCACGCTGGCCTCCACCAGGTTGACGGTAATGAGGTAGCCGCCATCCGGCAGGCCGCTACCGGGACCGAAGGGCCCTGTGGCAAAACCACCGTTTTCGACCACGGTGCGCGATTGCCAGCGCACACCGCTCAACTCGCGCTCCACTATCACCAGCAGCCGCGTCTCGTCAGGCAGGTTGGTCTCTCCATCGATCATCAAACGACGATCGCTACGCAGGGTAGCCGAGGCGTGCATTTCGACCGCCAGCGGCTCCACTTCGACCGGTTCTTCCACCGGCTCGGTAACGTCAGTCGGCTGTTCGAGTTCGGCCTCCTCCTCCGCCGGTGTGCCATTGCCGTCGCCGCCACAACCCGCCAGCCATACCGCAGCCATCAGGCTTATACAGGATCGACGCCATGCCTTCATGCCTTTCTCCTGACCGAACATTGCCCTACTAGACTAACACTCCGGCAGCCGACAAGTCCTGCCCAGCGCGCATCCTTCGCCCGACGCGACCGAATGCCCCCTCCTTGATAGGGACAACACATGACGACATGGGCTCCCCGGGAGCAGAGACTATCTCTCTTTATCAGTGAGCAATAATTCGTAATGCCAATGCTCGTAGGGCAGGCAGGGAGTCACTTGCTCACCAAACTGCGCCAGCCTGGCAGCCACCTCTGAGCACTCTACCTGTGAAAAGAATGGACCAATGGCTCGCTCCCTCTCAGCTTGCATCAGACTGAAGTGAAACAGCGCCTGGGGCAAGACACCCGCGCCCAGACTCAGCGGTCGCTCCCCCTTCAGCCTGCCCGCTGCGTCGGCAAGAGCACTGCACAGGTTTACATGCCCGGCCGTAATGGCGCCATCAACGTCAGTTACGACATCATTGCGCCCACCCAGGTGGCAAATTTCCTTGTAAAGTTGAAGCAGCGCCAAAGCCTGCTGACGGAAATGGCCATGCCGTTCTGCATCCTCCCATGCCGCGGCGGCTTTTCTATCGGTTTTTACTTCCCGCTCCAGCTCTTTCTTTTCAACCGAAGCCTCGATACTTCGACTAAGCACAACCCAGACAGGCAAGGCCAATGCGAGAAGCAGGCAAACCACCATGGTGCGAAGAAAAGCACCTTTTCTGATTGTCTTTTCATTGCCTATAAACATTCTATCCCTCTCTCAGATTACTGAATCGCCTGAAAAACCAACAACCCACAGGTGACAATCCAGCAGCCAATATCATTGCAGAGAGCTATAGAGTGTCGGGCTTCGTGACATACCGTAAGGGTTGCAACGCGAGACACGCTCACCCAGCCGTATCAAACGTTCCGCAATCTCTACGCACTCCTCCTGAGTCAAGAAAGGCCCCATGACCTGCTCTTTTTTTTGGGAATGAAACATAAATTCATGCAGCTTCGGGTAAAAACCGCCTCCCCCACTGAGCCGATCGGCATAAGTATCGACCATGCTTGCTGCATCGGCAAAAACATTACATAGTGCTTCATAGCGCAATAAATACGAAGGGCGCAGCGAGCTCTTTCCTTCATCGCCGAAGTGCTCTGCGAGCAGGCAGTAAAACCGCTGCGCATCGAGAATACTCAAGGAACGCAAAAAAACGTCCTCATCGACTCGCAACAATTCCGCAGCTTGTGCGGAGTAGGAGCTCTTGATTTTTTCATACATGGTCATTTCGGGCTCCTGGCCGACAGCAGCACTCATACTAACTCCATGCGGCCAGAACAACATCCACGACATGAAAGATATAAAAGACACGATTGCAACAATAGGGCCATTTTCTTCAAGAAGTTTCGATCCCGCCTTCCAAATTAGCCTGATCATTTTTCTTCTCCTGCGCTCACGATTCCCTGGTGATATTTGCGTATTCTTGACAGCACCTCTTGTATATCAGACAGCCTCAACCGACATGAGCCGAACGCCGAGGATGCTCACCTCTTACCTGACTGAAAATTCCCATCCAGCCCAAGAACGCCAATGCACGGCCAACCGGACGTTCGTCTTGTTTGGCCACGCTGGCTGACGGCTGTCTACCCTGCCATCGTTGGCAGGCAAAGAAATTAACGCACGTTAAGTTTCTGCAGCTTAATTTTCATTCCGTTTCGCTTTGACCAAAAGTGTATACTATGAGTTACAGTTATCGCTCCCGCCCCACCTGATCGTCACCCTATGTCGGCAACCGCTCCGCTCGCGAGCAGCTTATGAGCAAAGAAAAACCCGGCGCTGCGCCAGGCTTCAAGCGATGTGGTTCCTCTCCAGCTCACCAAGACCTCTGTCCTGCATCCAGGGCGCCACAAGCAAGCCGCGCCAACAAATCACAAAGATGAGCCACAAAGAACGAGCCCCCAGCAATACCGATACTGGGGGCCAATATATTGCTTTATTCAAGATTTCAAGATAAATGTAGAACTCCCTGGCCTGCATGACGTCCTGTCTCGCCCGGCCATCCCTGTTCCTTTCTGTTCGGGCTTCCTGCCTCGTTATCATTAACAATAGCCAGGCTTCCGCCATGATCAAGAAGACTTGAGAAACTGAACGTTTCCTTGTGCATCAAAAGCCCGGCCATGGGCCGGGCCGTATTTACGCGTCCCTGGTGAGAGATTGCCGACACGCAAATACCTCGCAGCGACAGAGAGCCTCACTGCGCTCGATCGGCCGGTTTGCCATGCTTTCCTGCAGGACGGTACAATTTTGCTCATCCGCCAGCGGCTGACGCAGCGGCTACGAACGCTCGTTCCCTTTCAGGTGCTTGATACTGCATGTCTATGACAGGGGGCGATGCCATCCCCACCGGCCTTGGCTGCGCACCGATGCCTCACCGCCGCAAGTCCGGTCCCAGCTTATCAGCGTGGCTCGAACATGGCTCTCTTCCTGCTCATCTTTGCCGTTTGCTTGTTCATTATCGGCGGCATGGTGCTGGTGCTTCTCTTTTCACGTACGCCCCGTTACCGCACCGAGCCGGAGCAGTTGCTGGAGCTGTTCGACAAGGCGATCGCCAACCAGGTCGGTGAGACCGAGTGGAACGTCGTGATCAACTATCCGATTCGCCACGACGACTATCTCGACGGTGTGAGACGGCGCGCCCAGCATTTGATGCAGGAGCACGGTCGCCCCTGGCAAGTGGCTCAGGGCAAGCCCCTGCTCAACAAGACGGGCCAGGCAGAGCTGACGGCATTACGCAACCACCTTGATGCCCACCTGCGGCTGCGTGAAAGGCAACGCAACGAATCGTAGCGTTGACACAACATTGATGTGGTAAGCTCTGTTACGACAGCCACATGCGGGAGGCCCTCATGTCCAGCGTCATACGCCAGATTCCGCTCGATACCGCCACTCAGCACCACTCCCATGACTTTCATCAGATCGTGATCGGTCTGCAGGGCCGGGCGGAGTTCGAAATCGAGGGCCTGGGTGGCGCCATCTCTGCCCTTTCCGGCTGCATCGTGCCTGCCAACCACGTTCACTACTATGTCGGCCAGGGCCAGAACCGCCAGCTCATCCTCGACCTTCCGGCAGATGCCCCTTCGCTCACCGGCTATCATCATGAGCTGTCACGCCTGTTCGACGCACCGCGCTTCTTCGCCCTGGACAAGCCGCTCCAGCACTATCTCGACTTCCTGCTACTCGAGCAGGGCGATAGCCAGGACGGGTTGAGCTCGGCACAGAGCGACCGCCTGGCCGCGACCTTTCTCGGCTGCCTGCACGCCAGACTCGGCGGAGAAACGTCGCCACCGGCAAAACGCCGTCTGAACCTTGCCAAGCTCGACCGCTTCATCGACCGGCACCTGGCGGCACCGATCTCCGTGGCCGACCTTGCCGGGCAGGCCTGCCTCAGCGAAGCCCACTTCAGCAGCTGCTTCCGTGAGCAAACCGGCCTGTCGCCGTGGCAGTACGTACGCCGACGGCGCCTGGAGGCCGCCCGCCGGCTGCTCGAGGAGAGTCGCATGCCATTGTCACAGATTGCGGTGAGTACCGGCTTTGCCCATCAGAGTGCGCTGTCGCATGCGTTTCGCAGTGCTTTCGGCTGCCCGCCGAGCCAGATCCGGCGCGCCGTTCTGGATCGCCCCTCCCCTCTCGACATCACCAACCGACTACAACATACGACTTAAGTCTAAACTTCAATGGCACTGCGGCATTCTGCCGCGAAATTCATAAATCCTTCCCGGTTTTTGGCAAGCAGCCCAGTTCAACCGGCCCTACAGTCAAGGAAGACACACCCATGTTCGGGCAGAGCGCCACGCACATGGCGTTTTGCCGTTCTGGAACGGGTGGATACCCGGGGGATTCCTATGCTCAATGCCGATACCATGCTGAATGCTGCTACCTGGCAGCAGGATCTCGATAGTCTGTTCTCGCGTATCAGCGAACATTACGTCGTGGACGAAGAGACCTTCGTCAAGGAGCTAGTCAGCGTACTCAGCGCCAATCCCGAGGATTTCCGGCGCATTGCCAGCAAGACCGCCGAACTAGTGCGCGAAGTCCGCGAGATGGATACCGCCGTCGATACGATCGATCAGTTGTTGCAGCAGTACAGCCTCGACACCCACGAAGGGCTGATGCTGATGTGCCTGGCCGAAGCCATGCTGCGCATTCCCGATACGGCCACGGCCGACGCGCTGATCGAAGACAAGCTCGGTCCCGCCGACTGGAAGGCCCATGTCGGGCAGAGCGACTCCTGGCTGGTCAACGCCTCCACCTGGGGGTTGCTGATGACCGGCCACGTGGTCACCCTCGACAAGCCGCGCGACGGTAAGCCTTCGGGCTTCATCAACCGCCTGGTCAATCGCATGGGTGAGCCGGTGATCCGCCGCGCCATGTACGAGGCGATGAAAATCATGGGTAAGCAGTTCGTGCTCGGCCGCGACATCGACGAGGCGCTGAAGCGCTCCCGTCCGCTGTTCGACAAGGGCTATACCTACTCCTACGACATGCTGGGCGAAGCAGCACGCACGCGGGCCGACGCCAAGCGCTACTTCGACGACTATGCCAAGGCCATCCAGCAGGTCGGGCTGACCAGCACCAAACTCACCGAACGAACCCCGGCGCCTTCGGTATCGATCAAGCTCTCGGCGCTGCACCCGCGCTACGAGTTCGGCCGTCGCGAGCAAATCCTACGCGAACTGGTGGGCAGCGTAAGCGAATTGGTGACCATGGCCCGCGAGCGTAACGTGGCGCTGACCATCGACGCCGAGGAAGTGGATCGCCTGGAGCTATCGCTGGAAGTGTTCCGTGCCGTCTACGAGAGCGACGCCTGCAAGGACTGGGGACACTTCGGCCTGGTGGTGCAGGCCTATTCCAAGCGTGCCCTGCCGGTGCTGCACTACCTCAATCGTCTGGCCGAGCGTCAAGGCGACGAGATCCCCGTGCGCCTGGTCAAGGGCGCCTACTGGGACAGCGAGATCAAGGAGTCCCAGCAGCTAGGCGTCGAGGGCTATCCGGTCTATACCCGCAAGGCCTGCACCGACGTAGCCTACCTGGTCTGCGCGCGTTTCCTGCTCTCCGACCAGACCCGCGGTCGCATTTTCCCCCAGTTCGCGACGCATAACGCCCACACCATCAGCACCATCCTCGAGATGGCCGACGAGGCGACCCGGCCGTTCGAGTTCCAGCGCCTGCACGGCATGGGCGAGGCGCTCTACGACGCGGCCCTCAAGCGCGCCCCCAAGGGTACCTATTGCCGTATCTACGCGCCGGTGGGAGCGCACAAGGATCTACTGCCCTACCTGGTGCGCCGGCTGCTCGAGAACGGTGCCAACTCCTCGTTCGTGCACCAACTGGTCGACCCCAAGGTGCCGGTGGAGACCCTGTGCGTGCACCCGGTGGAGACGCTGAGCCAGTATCGCACCTTCTCCAACCCACGGATTCCGCTGCCGAAGGACATCTACGGCGCAAAACGACACAACTCGAGGGGAGTCAACCTCAACGTGCGCAGCCATTACGAACCGCTGATGAAGGCCATGTCGGGCTTCATGGAACGCAGCTATGACGTCGCCCCCCTGCTGGCCTTCGATGTACAACGCAACCCGGCCAACGTGCACGAGGTATTCAGCCCCTATGACCGCCGTCAGCGGGTCGGCAGCGTGCAGTGGACCACCCGCGACCAGGCCGCCCGCGCGGTGGATGCCGCCTGGGCCGCATTCCCGCGCTGGGAAGCCACGCCGGTAGCCGAGCGCGCCGCCATCATTCGCCGCCTGGGCGATCTGATGGAAGAGAATCTGGCCGAGCTGATGACGCTGTGCTCCCGCGAGGGCGGCAAGCTGCTCACCGACGGCGTCGACGAGATCCGCGAGGCGGTGGACTTCTGCCGTTATTACGCCATGCGCGCCGAAGAGCAGTTCGGTGAGCCCCTCGAGCTGCCCGGCCCCACCGGCGAATCGAACCGCCTGATGCTGGGCGGCAAGGGCGTGTTCGCCGCCATCAGCCCGTGGAACTTCCCGGTCGCGATCTTCTGCGGTCAGGTGGTAGCAGCTGCCGTGGCCGGCAACAGCGTGCTGGCCAAGCCCGCCGAGCAAACCTCTATCGTGGCTCACCGTGTCATCGAGCTGCTGCACGAGGCCGGCATGCCCCGCGACGTGGTGCAGTTGCTGCCGGGCGACGGCCCCACCGTGGGCAGCGTCCTCACCTCCGACCCGCGCATCACCGGGGTGGTCTTCACCGGCGGCACCGACACCGCGCAGATCATCAACCGCGCTCTGGCCGCTCGCGAGAACGCCCCGCTGCCGGCACTGGTCGCCGAAACCGGCGGCATGAATGCACTGATCGTCGACTCCACCGCCCTGCCGGAGCAGGTCGTGGCCGACGTGATCCAATCGGCTTACCAGAGTGCCGGCCAGCGCTGCAGCGCGCTGCGCGTGCTCTACCTTCAGGAAGACGTGGCCGACCGGGTCATCGAGATCCTGCGCGGCGCCATGGACGAGTTGCACGTCGGCGATCCCCGTGACCTGGGCACCGACGTGGGCCCGGTGATCGACGAGGATGCACGCAAGAACCTGCTGGCGCATATCGAGAAGCTCAAGGGCGAGGGGCGCCTGTTGGCCGAGACCCGCCTGGATCCGGCCCACACCGCGCATGGCACCTTCGTGCCGCCGGTGGCCTTCAGCATCGACGCCATCGACGCCCTCGAGCGGGAACAGTTCGGCCCGGTACTGCATGTGGTGCGCTACAAGGCCAGCGAGATCGAAAAAGTGCTCGACTCGATCAATGCCAGGGGCTACGGGCTGACCTTCGGCGTACATAGCCGCAATGAATCCTTTGCACAGCTCGTTGCGCAGAAGATTCGCGTTGGCAATGTGTACATCAACCGGAATATCATCGGCGCCGTCGTGGGTGTGCAGCCGTTCGGTGGGCAAGGTCTTTCCGGTACCGGCCCCAAGGCGGGCGGACCGCACTATCTGCTGCGTTTCGCCACGGAGAAGACCGTGACCGTCAATACCGCCGCGCTGGGCGGTAACGCGTCACTGCTTGCGCTGGGAGACGAGTAACCGCGCTCGTCATTGACCACAACAACATTTGAAGGAACCCCTCATGGTTCAGAATAACATGGCTATCGGTTTCACCTTCGTGGTGTACCTCTTGTTGATGCTTGGCATCGGTATCGTCGCCTACAAGCGTACGACCAACCTTTCCGACTACATCCTTGGCGGGCGCTCGTTGGGGCCCTGGACTTCGGCGATCTCCGCCGGAGCCTCGGACATGTCGGGCTGGTTGCTGCTCGGCCTGCCCGGCGCCGCCTATGTCAGCGGCATCTCCGCCAGTTGGATCGCCGTGGGCCTGCTGATCGGCACCTGGCTCAACTGGCTGATCGTGGCGCGCCGCCTGCGCCTCTACAGCTTCAAGGTCAGCGATGCCCTGACGCTGCCCGAATACTTCGCCAACCGCTTCCGCGACAAGTCGCAGCTGCTACGGGTGATCTCGGCGATCTTCATTCTGCTGTTCTTCCTCTTCTACACCAGCTCCGGCCTGGTCGCCGGCGGACGGCTGTTCGAGACGGTGTTCGGCTACGATTACACGCTGGCCGTCACCATCGGCACCGTAGCGGTGATCTCCTACACCTTCTTCGGCGGCTTCCTGGCGGTCTCCTGGACCGACCTGATCCAGGGGCTGATGATGGCGGCAGCTCTGGCCATCGTGCCGATCATCGCCTTCGGCGACCTGGGCGGCACCACAGGCGCCGCTGCGGCGCTGGCGGCGGAGAGCGAGTACATGCTGGCCTGGTTCCGCGACGCTTCCACCGGTGAGACGCTGACCTTCATCGGTATCGTCAGCTCGCTTGCCTGGGGCCTGGGCTATTTCGGTCAGCCGCACATCCTGGCGCGCTTTGCCGCCATTCGCAGCGACCGTGACATACCCGCCGCTCGCCGCATAGCGGTGACCTGGACCGCCATCGCCCTGATCAGCTCTGTGGCCGTGGGCCTGCTGGGTGTCGGCTTCGTTCAACGCGACCTGGCCGATGGCGAAACCGTGTTCATGGTAATGGTCAATCTGATCTTCCATCCGGTGATCGCCGGTATCCTGCTCGCCGCCATCCTGGCCGCGATCATGTCCACCGCCGACTCGCAGCTGCTGGTTTCTTCCTCGGCGCTGACCGACGACTTCTACAAGGCGATCTTCCGCAAGGATGCCAGCCAGACCGAGCTGGTCTGGGTCGGCCGCTTCGCCGTCATCGCCATCGCCATCGTCGCTTACCTGCTGGCGCTCAACCCCGATGCCACCGTGCTCGACCTGGTCGCCTACGCCTGGGCCGGCTTCGGCGCCGCCTTCGGCCCGGCACTGATCATGTCGCTCTACTGGCGCCGCATGAACAAGTGGGGTGCCCTGGCCGGCATCGTGACCGGCGGCGTGACCGTGGTGGTCTGGGCCGAACTGTCCGGCGGCATCTTCGACCTTTACGAGATCGTGCCGGGCGTGATCCTGGCCTACATCGCCATCGTGGTGGCGAGCCTGGCCACGGAAGAGCCCGACCTGCGTGTCACAGCCGACTTCGACACCTTCGACGAAGCGTAATCGACAGGCAGTAGCTCACCGCAGACGAAAGCCGCCCTCGGGCGGCTTTCTCGTCCTTGCTCAAGCAACCCCTCATACCAGCCACAGGGCGCGAACGACCACCAGCAAGGTGAAGGCGGCCAGCGCCGCCAGGCTGATCGGCGGGCTGGTGGCCTGGCGCTGCCAGTAGCGCCGCAACTCAAGCCCCAGCGGTTGCATGAATGCCGCTCCCAAGGCCCATACGCCCAGCGCAATGGCGGGCAGCCTCAGCGCCATGGGCAGTCCGCTGATGAGCTCGGGCTGCACGAGCAACCACAGCGCAAGCGCCGCAGCCAACAGCATCGCGCCGAGATTGAGCCAGATGGGGGGGTTCTGTACCTCGACTCGCATCGTCTGCCTCCTGCTTTTCCTATTCAAGGCTTAGCTGCAAGTGCTCTGTCTCGCCATGATGCAGCACAGCAATAATTGTACAGCTCGCCTACCTTCGCCAGCATATGCGCGCTCGTAAAATTAGAGAGCCTTGGCATTACGACAATCAATCAAGCCAATCAGTGCCATAACAAATTTAAACAAGACTTTTAGAAACAGTGTTCGTATAGTTGGAGGCGTTCAACACTGCCGGGGCTCCGGCTCGAGTGAAAACTGGAGGACGCTGTTATGAAACCGATTCGCCTGATTCCCGTAGTAGCTCTCGCTGCCGGCTGCACCTTCGCCAGTCAGGCAGCCCTGGCCTACAGCGCCGGCGACGCCTTCGTGCGTGGCGGCGTCGCTCAGTCGGACGTTCGCTCAGACAATGGAGAAGTGCTGGGGCAGGATGTAGATATCAGCACGGCACGGGGCTTCACCTTCGGCGCCGGCTACCTGTTCACCGACAACATCGGTATCGAGCTGAACAGCTCCGAGAAGTTCGAGCATGACGTTGCCCTGGGTGGCGCCGACCTCGGCACCATCGACCGCATGCCGGTCAACCTGCTGGTCAACTATTACCCGCTGGGCGGCTTCGACTCCCGCGTGCAGCCCTACGTGGGTGCGGGCCTCAACTACACTCGCTTCTCCGGCGAGCCCGAGGGCATCGATGCCCGTCGCTCCTACGGCGCCGTAGGCCAGGTGGGGATCGATCTGGCCATCACCGACAACTTCATGCTCAACGGCTTTGCCAATTATGCCGACGTCGATGCGCGCCTCTCCTCCGAGGGGGAAGCTATCGGCACCGCTAAAGTGGACCCGATGACCATCGGTGGCGGCGTGACCTTCCGCTTCTGAGCGAACAAGACACCACGTCTCCCTATACGCCGGGCCATGAGCCCGGCGTTTTCATTGGCGCATCGGGCGCATAATGAATATATTGAACACCTCTTTAATTTCAGATGGAACTATTGCCCTGGATCAAGAATTGCCTCGCAGCCGCTGAGTAGACTCCTTTCATCATATGGCAGCTTCACAACTGCCCCTTTGAAACGACAGGAGTCGACCCATGCGCAATCACACCCTTTCCACGCTCGTCACTGCCGGCCTTGCCGCCACCGCCCTGCTGGCCAGCAGCCAGGCGCTCGCCTACAACCAGGGCGATTTCATCACCCGCGTGGGCGTTGCCCATGTCGACCCCAAGAGCAACAACGGCAGCCTGGCGGACGGCACCATCGACGTCGACGTTCGCAGCGACACCAACCTGGGTTTCACGCTGGGTTACCTGTTCCACGACAACTTCGGCGTCGAGCTGCTGGCGGCGCTGCCGTTCAAGCATGACATTCGGCTGAATGGTGAGGATCTTGCTTCCACCAAGCATCTGCCGCCGACCCTGACCGTGCAGTACTACCCCCTGGGCGGTACCGGCGCGCAGCTCCAGCCCTATGCCGGTATCGGCCTCAACTACACGCATTTCTTCAGTGAGAAGAGCGAGCTCGGCAATCTGGAACTCGACAGCTCCTGGGGTCTGGCAGGCCAGTTGGGTCTCGACGTGCGCCTGGATGACAACTGGGGCCTCAATGCTGCGGCCTGGTACATTGACATCGATACCGACGTCAGCCTGGACGGCAACGACCTCGGCAAGGTCAGCGTCGACCCCTGGGTCTTCATGGCCGGCATCAGCTACCGTTTCTGAGCAGTACGCTGACGCAACAGGGTCCGCCGACTGGCGGACCCTGTTGCGTTCAGCTCAATTCTCCGTGACCAACCGGTCGATCTCTTCCACTGCCTTGCACAGCAGCAGGCGGTCGTTGGCGCGCGCTCCCTGCTGCGCCAGGTAAGTCTCCAGCACCGGCGCCACATCGCACTTCTCCGGCATCGGCGCTTCCGCTTCGATCAGTGCATCGAGCCTGGCGATGAACACGAAGCGCAGCCACTGCGGCAGGTCCATGGTGTCGATGCAAAAGGGTTGCTGGCTCTCGTACGCGGCGGGCGTAGGAGCACTCATGCGCCACATGTTGGTGGCTTTCATCGTGGCTTCGAGGCGGCGCAAGGCCACATCGAGCTCATCGTGGACCGTCATGTCGAAATACCTGAAACGAATGTGCCTTCATTATATCCCGCCAGCCCCACCTGCTGGCCAGGACCGCCAGCGGACTGTTCACAGATTCGCTGCAAGAGGCTGTGGATAAGCTTTGGAAAGGAAGCTGCGTAGCAGAGAAACCGGGGTGCTGCCAGGCGTGGTCATAAATTGATCAACGCCTTGCCGTCTGCTCGGAGAGTGGCTGACAACCCCCCGGCCGTCACGGTAGAGTGCACGCTCAAAAGGGAGCCGATATGCAGCCGATTCATTCGCTTCACGATTTTTTCCTCCGCACCGGGGCCGATGTGCATCTCTACCACATGGGGCGCCGGGTCGAACCGTGCTCCATGGCAACCCTGGCAGGCCTGGAGGACGATGGAGCCGCTTGGCCGCTACCCTGGCAGGGTCAGGCGCGCCTGGGCATCGTCTTTCGTCTGGGTGACCTAACCGATCCGCTGATCTGGTTTCTGGCACTGCCGCTGGACGAGCAGGGGCAACTGGTAGCGGCACCGCGGGATGCCTTCCTGCAGCGCCTGCTGGTCACTCTGGGGCGCAACGTGGAGCGCGCCGGTCGCGAGCCCGAACATCAGGGACAAATCGACAATCTGATGCACGACAACCCGCTGGCCTTCACGCCATCGCTGCCCTTTCAGGCCATGCTGCATGCACGTGCCACCTACGATCTCGACAAGCCGGCGAGCCCCCATCTGGAGCCGGTGGAAGCCTATCTCAGCGGCCAACAGCCGGTAGACTGGCAGTTTCTCGGTTTGCAGGGGCTGGCCGATTTCGTCGTCCGCCTCGACAGCGAATCGACCCAGGCGTTGATCGATTCGCTGCCGCAGCTGCCCAATGAGGTGCTGGTGACACTGTGCTATTGCCTCGAGCACATGGCCATTGCCGATGGGCTCGCCACCGCGCTGCGACACCGGGGCGAGCAGGCAGCCCAAGCCGGCGATCTGGAAACCCTGTGCGCCTGCGTACGCGCCGTGGGTGGCGCCAGCCCGGCACTGGCCGGCGCCTGGTACGATGCCCTGCTGGACGACCCGGTCGCCTGCGGCCCCGACCTGCTGGCCGCCATTGCCGCGCGGGGCTGGAACCACCTGGAACACGGCGAGCGGCTGCCACGTTTCCTCGAGCGACTGGCGCAGCAGCCAGGCACCGACTTCGCCTCTGCCGCACGCGACCTGGCGCTGATTCCCCGTCTGCGCCTGCCCGTGCTGATGGTGCTGCGCGAATCGCAGCGGGAAACCCCCATCGGCCAGCGTTTGGCCGAGCTGGGCCATTGAGTATGGATAGCGGGACATAATGTCATGAAGGAACTGCCCTATACTCCGAAGGCCGTCATCGGCCGCCTCGAGATGGCTAGCCTGCCGACCATCGGCATAACCGTTTGCGCCAAGATCGATACCGGCGCCTATACCTCGGCGCTGCATGCGGAAGATATCGAAATCTTCGAGGAAGAGGGTCATCTCTGGGTCAGCTTCACGACGCGCAGCGGCGGGCTGGAGTCGCCACCGCACCAGCACCGCACCCATCTGCACGACCGCCGTCGGGTGACGAGTTCCAACGGTCACAAGGAGTGGCGCTACGTGATTCGCACACTGATGCAGCTTGGCGAACTCGAAATGATGGTGGAACTGACCCTGACCGATCGCAGTGACATGCGCTACCCCATGCTGCTGGGCCGACGCGCCCTGCGCCGACTGCTGGTGGCGCCCGGCGTCACCTTCCTGCACGGCGAACCCTGACCCACTCGGCCATACGTCCGGAGCCCAAGATGCACATCGCGCTGCTGTCACGCAATCGCAACCTCTACTCCACGCGACGCCTGGTGGAGGCCGCCGAACAGCGCGGCCACAAAGTGCGGGTCATCGATACCCTGCGCTGCTACATGAGTATTGCCGCCCATCACCCCTCGATTCACTACAAGGGTGAAGAGATCGAGCGCTTCGATGCGGTCATTCCCCGCATCGGGGCCTCGGTGACCTTCTACGGCTGCGCCGTGCTGCGCCAGTTCGAGATGATGGGCACCTACGTGCTCAACGACTCGGTCGCCATCACCCGCTCGCGGGACAAGCTGCGCTCGCTGCAGTTGCTGTCGCGCAAGGGCCTGGGCCTGCCGATCACCGGCTTTGCCCACTCCCCGGACGACATTCCCGATCTGATCACCATGGTCAAGGGCGCACCACTGGTCATCAAGCTGCTGGAGGGCACCCAAGGCATCGGCGTGGTGCTGGCCGAGACCAACCAGGCCGCCGAATCGGTGATCCAGGCCTTCATGGGCATGAAGGCCAACATCATGGTGCAGGAGTACATCAAGGAGGCCCGTGGCGCCGACATTCGCTGCTTCGTGATCGGCGACAAGGTGGTCGCCTCGATGAAACGGCAGGCGGCCGAAGGCGAGTTTCGCTCCAACCTGCATCGCGGCGGTACGGCCAGCCTGATTCGCATCACGCCGGAGGAGCGCTCCACGGCCATTCGTGCAGCCAGGGCGATGGGGCTGCGGGTCGCCGGCGTCGATCTGCTGCGCGCCAATCATGGACCGGTGATCATGGAGGTCAATTCCTCACCGGGGCTGCAGGGAATCGAGACGGCTACCGGCAAGGACATCGCCGGGCTGATCATCGAGCACATCGAGAAGAATGCCAGCGCCTCGCGCAAGGCACCGCCCAAGCCCAAAGGGTAATTGCGAGAAAAGCGCCTGTTTTTGTAGAAAGGCTACTTATTTCACCTGCGGGGGTAGCAAAACAGTGTTTCCCCCGCCACAATCTGCGTCACCGGAGGAGGTGACCGCTCATGTTTCTCGACAATCGCCAGGTGGCGATGGACAGCGTATTGGAAGCGCTGGCTGACAGCATCGACTATTTCCAGGACAATCTCGAGCGCCTGCGCCCTTCCCTGCGTGAAACGCTCAAGCCGCACTACGAGGCACGCGCCAAGGCTCTGCAGAAGCTCCGTGAGCTGGCCAGACGGCACCTCAAGCTGCTCCCGCGCGATGCCGACGTCGAGCGCGACGACTACATGTGGCTGTGGAGCCGCCTGAAGAGCTTCGTCGGCAACGAGAGTCAGGTCGTCATCGGCGAACTGCTCGAGCAGGAGCGCGTGCTGATGCAGGCTCTGGCCACGCTTTACACCCACCCCCTGCCGAATCCGCTCGAGCCGGTCGTGGAGCAATGCTGGAAAGAGTGCCGGGCGCTGATCCGCGAACTCTACCGACTGCAGAAAGAGCGCCGGCGCTGAACTGAGAAGCCGCTACTCGAAGTCCAGATCGGGCTCGATATCCAGCAGTTGCCGCCAGGTCGGCGGCACGATCTGCAGCGGCTCCAGCGGCCCCAGGAAGTAAGGCTCACGCCCCCATACGTACAGGTCGCCCACGGTGGCGGCCCGCGCCATCCACTCCCTCGCCTGCAATCGCCAGAGCCCTGCCACCGGGCGCGACGGCGCGCTGCAGCCGCGCACTTCGAGCCCCAGTGCGTCGGCAATGAACAGCGCCCGGGGCAGATGCCACGACTGGGTGACGAGCAGCGCCTGCTCGACGCCGAACACGTCCCGCGCCCGCGCCAGCGTATCGAAGGTGCTGAACCCCGCGTAATCGAGGGTCATGTCCTCGTCACGCACGTACTGTCGGCGCAGGTCGCGCCACATGCTGATCGGTTCGTTGTACTGGCGGGTACGGTTGTCGCCGGAGAGCAGCAGATGCTCGACCCGCCCCAGCCGCAGCAGGCGGGAAGCGGCATTCATGCGCGCCTCGAAATGCGGGTTGC
The DNA here is from genome assembly GCF_021404355.1 of Halomonas sp. MCCC 1A11062. Lineage (NCBI taxonomy): Bacteria > Pseudomonadati > Pseudomonadota > Gammaproteobacteria > Oceanospirillales > Halomonadaceae > Halomonas > Halomonas sp. MCCC 1A11062. The sequence goes on along the minus strand of NZ_JABFTW010000021.1, from coordinate 42,204 downwards.
GCACGCCGCTGCGGGTCCAGCTCGAGGTGCCGAAGACGATGCCGACACGCTCCGGGCCGCACAGCGGCAGCTCATGCTCGATACGCGAGTGGGTCTTGCCCAGCACCCAGAGGTTGGCAGAGACGAACAGCAACGCTGCCAGCAGCAGCACGGCGCCGAGCGTCATCAGAAGGAACTTGAAGGTTTTCCACAGCAGCGCCTGCATTCACCGTCACCGGTCGAGGAGATGGACGGCCCTCAGCGATAGCGAGGGCCAGCCGCTAGAACATGCCGAGTTCCAGCTTGGCCTCATCGCTCATCATCTCACGGCTCCAGGGCGGATCGAAGACGATTTCCGTATGCACCCGGCTGATTTGCGGGGCACCGAGGATCTTGTTGCGCGCATCGGCGGCAATCACGTCGCCCATGCCGCAGCCGGGCGCGGTCAGGGTCATGCGGATGGTGACGATGCGCTCGCCGCTGATCAGCCGTTCGATGCGACAGCCGTAGACCAGCCCCAGGTCGACGATATTGACCGGGATCTCGGGGTCGAAGCAGGTCCGCAGCTGGTCCCAGACGAACTGCTCGATCTCCTCGTCGCCGGCATCCTCGGGCAGGGTCGGGCGCGGCAGCGGCTCAAGGCCCAGGGCATCGAGGTTGCTGCCCTCGATCAGGTAGAGCCTGCCCTCGAACCCGACGCTGACCGAGCTGCCCTTGGCCTGCATGACCGTGACCTCGGTATCCTCGGGCAGCGAGATGGTCTTGCCGAAGGGGATCGAAATGACATCCACGTCGCGCTGCAGCGGCAGCTTCTGCCCCTTCTGCAGGCTCGCTATCTGCTCGATGCTGGTCATGCTCAGCGCACCATTCCGATCACACGTTCCAGGGCCTCGCCGAAGGCGTCGACCTCTTCCAGCGTATTGTAGGCGGCAAACGAAGCCCGACAGGTCGCCGTCACGCCGAAGTGCGCCAGCAATGGCTGGGCGCAGTGGTTGCCGGTACGGATCGCCACCCCGAGCTGATCGATCAGCAAGGCGATGTCTTGGGAGTGCGCGCCGTCGACGACGAAGGAGAGTACGCCGGCCTTGTTCGGCGCGGTGCCGAGAATGCGCAGCCCGTCGATGCGCGACACTGCCGCCGTGGCCCGCTCCAGCAGTCTTGCCTCCCAGGCGCCGATGGCATCGAGCCCCACACCGCGCACCCACTCCAGCGCCACGCCCAGGGCGATCACCTCGGCGATGGCCGGCGTGCCCGCCTCGAACTTATGCGGCACGTCGGCGAAGGTGGTCGGGACCTCGAAGGAGACGCTCTTGATCATCTCGCCGCCGCCCTGCCACGGCGGCATCGCCTCGAGCAGCGCCGCCTTGCCGTAGAGCGCGCCGGCCCCCGTGGGCCCGTAGACCTTGTGCCCGGAGAAGGCGTAGAAATCGGCGTCGATGGCGCGCACGTCCACTGTCTGGTGCGGCGTGGCCTGGGCGCCGTCGACAAGGATCAGGGCGCCGTGCTCATGGGCGATGGCCGCCATCTCACCCACCGGATTGACGGTGCCGAAGGCGTTGGAGACGTGATTGACCGCCACCAGCCGGGTGCGCTCAGTGAAGAGCGCACGGTAGGCATCGAGCTCGAGCACGCCGCGCTCGTCCACCGGGATCACCTTGACCACGATACCGAGCTGGCTAGCCAGCAGCTGCCACGGCACGATATTGGAGTGGTGCTCCAGCAGCGACACCAGCACCTCGTCGCCCGCCTTGAGGTTGGTCCGGCCCCAGCTGTTGGCCACCAGGTTGATCGCTTCGGTGGTGCCGCGGGTGAAGATGATCTCGCGGCGGTCGGCGGCATTCAGAAAGCTGCGCACCGTCTCGCGGGTGGCTTCATAGGCCGCCGTCGCCTCGTCGGCCAGGGTATGCAGGCCACGATGAATGTTGGCGTTGTAGCGGCTGTAGTAGTCGCGAAACGTATCGATCACCGCCAGCGGCGTCTGGCTGGTGGCGGCATTGTCGAAGTAGATCAGCGGCCGGCCATGCACCTGCCGCTCGAGGATCGGGAACTGGGCGCGAATCCCGGCCACGTCGAGGGCCGGAGTGTCGAGCTCATGCTCGGTGGCCAGGTGATTCATCGCTCTCTCCTCGCTCACTCGTCGTGCAGGGCCACGGCGGCTTCCACCAGCCCGGCCAGGTTGAAACGCTCCGGCAGCTTGCCGGCCACCGCCAGCTCCACCCGTTCGGCGATGGCATCCAGATCGACCAGCTCCATCACCTCGCCGGCGAAGGCCAGGGTCAGCAGGCCGCGGGCGGTCTGCTCGTCGATGCCGCGGGTGCGCAGCGCGTAGACCGCCTCTTCGTCGAGCTGCCCGGTGGTGGTGCCGTGGGAGCACTTGACGTCGTCGGCGTAGATCTCCAGTTCCGGCTTGGCGTCGATCTCGGCGCGGTCGGAGAGCAGCAGATTGGCGTTGCTCTGGAAGCCCTCGATCTTCTGGCTGTCACGCTTGACCACTACCTTGCCGTTGAACACGCCACGGGCGCGGTCGTCGAGGATGCCCTTGTAGTTCTCGTTGGAGAAGGTACGCGGGGCGTTGTGGTTGGCCAGGGTGTGGTTGTCGATGTGCTGACGCCCTTGACCGTAGAACAGCCCGTAGAAATTGGCCTCGGCCCCCTCGCCGTTGAGCTCACCGATCAGGTCGTTGCGCACCAGCCCGCCGCCCAGGTTCAGGTTGAACGAGGTGTAGCGGCTGTCGCGGTTCTGCTCGACGTGAATGCTGGCCACGTGCAGGTCGGCCAGCGGCGCCTCCTGCAGCTTGTAGTGGGTCAGGATCGCACCGCGGTCGAGCATCAGTTCGGCCACCAGGTTGGTGAAATTGGCCGCCTCGCTCTCACCGACGTGATGCTCGATCAGCGTAGCCTGGCTGCGCGCACCGGCCTCGACCAGGATGCGCGGATGGCTCATCACCGGCGCGGCATTGGCCCGGGACAGGAACTGCAGCAAGATTGGCTTCTCCACCACGCTGCCTGGCGCCAGGCGCACCACGGCGCCCTCCTCCATGAAGGCGGTGTTGAGCGCCGAGAACGGCGAAAAATCGACGCCGGTGAGGCGTCCCAGAGGGCCACCCACCGCCTCGTGATTCTCGGCCAGCGCCTGTGAAAGAGGCAGAACCGCCACCCCGCCGGGCAGCTCGCTCAGATCGGAGAGCGCCGCCGAGAACACGCCGTCGACGAAGGTCAGCCGGTATGCCTCGATGGGCAGCGTGATCGCCGCGGCCGAGGCCTGCGAGAACTCGGCGCTGTCGGTCAGGGCGAAATCGCCCCGGGCGATGGCGCGTACGTCGGTGTACTTCCACGCTTCGTCGCGACGAGTGGGGAAGCCGAGAGCCTCGAAGCGAGCCGCCCCGGCCTGACGCCGGGCGGCGATCCAGGTCGGCTCCGCCCCCTGTGCGGCACGGCGCGCGGCGCTGCGCTCTTCGAGGCGCGTCAGAAAGGTCGTCACTTCGCTGTTTACCTCACTCATGCAGCGGACTCCTCCACGACCCAGTCGTAACCGCGGGATTCCAGCTCCTTGGCCAGCTCGGCATCGCCGCTCTTGGCAATGCGACCGTCGACCAGCACGTGCACGCGGTCGGGAACGATGTAGTCGAGCAGACGCTGATAATGGGTCACCAGCAGAATGGCGCGCTTCTCGTCACGCAGGGAGTTGACGCCGTCGGCCACCACGCGCATGGCGTCGATGTCGAGACCGGAGTCTATCTCGTCGAGCATGGCCAGCTTGGGCTGCAGCACCAGCATCTGCAGGATCTCGTTGCGCTTCTTCTCGCCGCCGGAGAAGCCCTCGTTGACGGCGCGCTGCAGGAAGCTGGCGTCCATCTTCATCTGCGCCAGCTTCTCCTTGACCAGCTTCATGAACTCCGGCGCCGGCACCTCGCCCTCGCCGCGCGCCTCGCGCTGGGCGTTGAGAGCCGCCTTGAGCAGGTAGATGTTCTTCACCCCGGGAATCTCCACCGGGTACTGGAAGCCCAGCAGCAGGCCCGCCTGGGCGCGCTCCTCCACCTCCATCTCCAGCACGTCCTGACCCTCGAAGGTGATCGAGCCCTGGGTCACCTCATAGCCATCCTTGCCCGCGATCACCGCCGAGAGGGTCGACTTGCCGGCCCCGTTGGGGCCCATGATGGCATGCACTTCCCCGGCGTTGATGGTCAGGGTGAGGCCCTTGAGGATGTCCTTGCCTTCCACCTTGACGTGCAGATCCTTAACTTCGAGCATCTTGAATACCTTTTCGATTCTGGCGAGCCGCCAACGCGACCCGGAAAATAAATTCATCCAACCCAGCGAAACGAGCGAGCGGCGTCTGGACAAGGCGAGCGCGGAAGAGAGAAGCGGAGTTTACGACTGTAAATGAGCATTCTCGAATCCGCGCTCAACGCCGTACAGACGTCGCGTAGCCGTTTCCTTGGCCAAAGCGCTTTAACCCACGGCGCCTTCGAGGGTGACGTTCAGGAGCGCCTCGGCCTCCACGGCGAACTCCATCGGCAGCTCCTGGAACACGTCCTTGCAGAAGCCGTTGACGATCATGCTCACCGCGTCTTCCTCGGAGATGCCGCGACTCTGGCAGTAGAACAGCTGGTCCTCGCCGATCTTCGAGGTGGTCGCCTCGTGCTCGATAGTGGCCGTGCTGTTGCCGATCTCCTGATACGGGAAGGTATGCGCGCCGCACTTGTCGCCGATCAGCAGCGAGTCGCACTGAGTGAAGTTGCGCGCCCCCTTGGCCCGCGGGCCGATCTTGACCAGGCCGCGGTAGGACTGGTTGCTGCGGCCAGCGGAGATGCCCTTGGAGACGATGTAGGAGCGCGTGCCCTCGCCGATGTGGATCATCTTGGTGCCGGTATCGGCCTGCTGACGGCCATTGGTCACCGCCACGGAGTAGAACTCACCGATGCTGTCGCGGCCGCGCAGTACGCAGGAGGGGTACTTCCAGGTGATGGCGGAACCGGTCTCGACCTGGGTCCAGCTGATGCGCGAGCGATCGCCGCGACAGTCGCCGCGCTTGGTAACGAAGTTGTAGATGCCGCCCTTGCCATCCTCGTCGCCGGGGTACCAGTTCTGCACCGTGGAGTACTTGATGTAGGCGTCGTCCAGCGCCACCAGCTCGACCACCGCGGCGTGAAGCTGATTCTCGTCGCGCATCGGCGCGGTACAGCCCTCCAGATACGAGACCTGGGCGCCCTCCTCGCAGATGATCAGGGTGCGCTCGAACTGGCCGGTGTTGGCGGCGTTGATGCGGAAGTAGGTGGAGAGCTCCATCGGGCAGGTCACGCCCTTGGGCACGAAGACGAAGGAGCCGTCGGTGAACACCGCCGAATTGAGCGCGGCGAAGTAGTTGTCGGCCACCGGCACCACCGTGCCCAGGTACTGCTTGATCAGCTCCGGGTAGTCGCGGATCGCCTCGGAGATCGAACAGAAGATCACTCCCGCCTCGTGCAGCTTCTCCTTGAAGGTGGTGGTCACCGACACGGAGTCGAACACCGCGTCTACCGCCACCCCGGCCAGAGCGGCGCGTTCGTGCAGCGGAATGCCCAGCTTCTCGTAGGTCTCGAGCAGCTTGGGGTCGACCTCATCGAGGCTCTGGGGACGGTCCTCAGGACGCTTGGGCGCGCTGTAGTAGGAGATCGCCTGATAGTCGATGGGCGGATAGTCCAGATGCGCCCAGGACGGCTCCTTCATCTTGAGCCACTGATGGTAGGCCTTGAGGCGCCACTCGAGCATCCACTCGGGCTCGCCCTTCTTGTTGGAAATGAAGGCGATGACGCTCTCATCGAGCCCCGGCGGTACCGTCTCGCTCTCGATGTCCGTCACGAATCCCTCTTTGTATTCGCGGCGGACTAGCTGTTCCATTTCCTGACTTGCCATGGTCTCTCCCCTCCCGGGCGGTTGGGCCGGCGAGCGTACTCGCCTCGGGTAATGAATTCTGTTCGCTGGCTCAGGCCATATCGGCGGCCAGGCTCACGCTCTGTATGGGTAGCTGTACGGGCAGCTTGATCGGTGCGCTGTCGGCCAGATGGGCCAGGGTCACGCTGTCGAGCAGGGTACGCACGGCCAGCGACACGCGCTGCCAGTTGTCCGACACGCCGCAGGTGGCGAGCAGGTCGCAATCGCCTTCGGCGTGACTGCATTCGGTCATCGCCACCGGCCCTTCGATGGCGGTGATGATGTCGATGGCGGTGATACGCGATGCCGGGCGCGCCAGGGAGTAGCCGCCCTGGGCACCACGGCGCGACTCCAGCAGCCCCGCCTTGACCAGCATCTTCAAGGTCTTGCTGACCGTGGGATGCGGCAACTGCACGGTCTCGGCCAACTCCGTTGCCGCATGGGGCTGCTCGGGATGCCGGGCGATCTGCGCCAGGATCACCGCAGCGTAATCGGTCAGCCGGGAAAGCTTCAGCATGCCTGACTCCTGGGTATCACGATGCGAAGTCGTGCCATCGCTCCATTTGGGACCATTTTAGTCCTGTATGGATTCGATGTGAAGTCCCGCTGGCGAAAAGGGCACTGCAAGCAGCGAGATACCGGCATGTTCGGCGCCGATAGCATCAATAAACGCAATCATTCCTATTCGCAACGCAGTGCAATTCTGCCAATCTTATGGAATGGCGAGTCCAGTTTGGCGTTTGTCGGGGGACAGCGAGGCTGGCTCACTCTTCGCTTGGTGCGCCGCGGCAGCTCAGAGCGGAAACCTGGTTGTGTGATGGTCGTTCGCGCTCACGGTGCCAGGCCAACACCTCCTCGGCGGAAAGGGCCTTGGAATAGAGAAAGCCCTGGGCCTGGTTACAGCCCATCTCCCTGAGTAAACGATGCTGCTCTTGGGTCTCGACACCCTCCGCGGTCACCTCGAGATCGAGAGCGTGCCCCACATCGATCAGGCAGGCCATCAGTTTGCGCGCCCGTCGATCATGCTCCAGACCTTCGACGAAGGCACGATCGATCTTGAGTCCCGTGAGCGGCAGATGGCGCAGGTACTCGAAGGAGGAAAAACCGGTACCGAAGTCGTCGATGCTGACCCGAATCCCGCAGCTGCGAATACGCTCCAGGGCCCGCTTGGCGGCAAAGAGATCATGCACCAGCGCGCTCTCGGTGATCTCCACTTCCAGCCGGGACGGCTCCATACCCGACTGTCTGACATGCTCGCCCAGCTCTTCCAGCAGCGCATCGTCCAGCAGGTTGCGCACCGAGAAGTTGATGCTGACCCGCTTGTCCTGAGTCATCGCAAATCGACAGGCTTCGGCTGCCACGAAACGTGTGACCGGTGCAATTAGCGTGGTGTTTTCGACCTTTGGCATGAATAGCCCCGGGGGGATCAGGTTGCCCTGCTCGTCTCGCCACCGAATAAGCCCTTCGTAGCCCGTCACCTTGCCATCGACAAGACGCAGCTTCGGCTGATAGTGCAGCTCGAACTCCCCTCTGGCCAGGCTGCGGCGTACCCGCGCAATCAACTTGATGTTCTGTACGCCTCGGCGAGCGAAAGCGGACTGAAAGTGGCAATGGGAGCGCTGTTTCTCCGTTGCGGCCAGCATGGCGATACGCGCCTCACGCACGAGGCCGCCAGGCGTATCGTCGCAAGACTTGTGCAAGGCACTGCCCAGCACCAGTTGAGCCCGCAGCGGCACACCGAGGGCCAACAGGTTGTCCTCACCCAACTCAACGACGCGGGCGGCGATGCGGTTGAGCTCATCGAGCCCGACCGGCCAGAGCAATAGGGCCAACTCAGCACCGCTCACCCGGTAGCACCCCAGCAGGTTGGGTCCCAGCCGGACCAGACGGCGGTTGATGGCGAGAACCAGGTCGTCGCATGCATCCGCCCCCAAGGCCTCCATGATCTCGCTGACGTCCTCGATGCGTATCAGAATGACTCCCGTGCTGCGACCATCCAGCCGCTGAGGCGCCTTGAGCAAGCGGGATAGCTCTGCCTCCAGGGCGATTTCGTTGGGCAGGCCGGCCCGCGGGTCGGTTCGTGACGCCCGCTCAGCCTTGAGATGACTCTGCCTCAGCCGCTCGAACAGGCATCCGGCAAAGGCACCGATGGCCAGGTACAGACACAGGCGGATCACCCAGTTGAGGGCGGCCTGAGTCTCTCCCGAGGCCACTGACAGCGGTATCGCCGCCATCAGCAAGCCGGCCATCAACGCGACGAGCAGCGAACCGCGCCAGGTGTACCAGGCACCTGCCAGCAATACCGGTATCAGCATCAGGTAGGGGTAGGCATAGCGTGTCCCGCCGGTGACATAGACGATCAAGGTACCCAGGGCCAGCAGTGCCACCAGAACCATGATCCGGCTGGTCTCGCGTGCAGCAGGTGGGCAGGACCGCCACCGATTCTCCACGGCGCGCCAGGCGCGCAGAGCGCGACTCAAGGCTGTCATGACATCCTCCTGGCTGATTGCTGAACCACGATTCACCCAATTGAAACTACCGGCTACGGCTCATGAAGTGTATGCAGGATGAATGGCTGACACCTTGGGCGTTCTCAACGCTTCGCTTGTTCTTTCCCTTTCTCCTTCTCGCCTAAGCATCTTTCTCATGACGAAAAATTCCGGCTGCGTCTCGAATACGCCTGGAAACTGGCGAGCACGGGCCGCATTCGCCAGACTTGCAATGATGGTTAGCGGTATCGGCCAAGGAACCACTGAACGCCACATTGACGAGGCAACCCATGCGTAACCTCAAACTCGACCGCATCGACCGCATGCTGCTCGAAGCTCTGCAGCAGGACGCCCGTCTGACCACAGCCGAACTGGCAGAGCTGGTGAACCTCTCTCCTTCTCCGTGCGCTCGCCGAATCCGCAGGCTCGAGCAGGCAGGACTGATCACGCGTTATCGCGCCGAACTGGACAAAACCCTTCTCGACCTGATGGTAACCAGCTTCGTCCAGGTGCGCCTCGACCAGCACCAGAGGGAACAGGTCGAACACTTCGAGCACGCCGTTCGCGACATGCCGGAAGTGATCCAATGCCATAGCGTTTCCGGCCACTTCGATTACCTGCTGCAGGTCATCACCACCGATATCGATGCCTTCGAGCGCTGGTTAAGGCACTTTCGTCAGTTGACGGCGGTGAGTGCCGTGGACAGCAGCTTCTCGATCCGTACGATCAAGGAGAACGGAGCCCTGCCCATCCAGTGAGGCTTGCCTCGGCAAGACGGTTCAGGCGCTAAACGATGAGATGGAGAAGACATGACAAAGGCCCCGATCACAGTGTTCGGCGGGACCGGCTTTCTGGGCACTCGGATCGTTCGCGAATTGTTCGAAGCAGGGCACTCCGTGCGTATCGCGGCCCGTCACCCGACGCTGCCTGACTGGGCCGAGCCCGGCGATCCGCTGGAGCCAATGGTGACCGATGTCCGTAGCGAAGCCGATGTCGGGCGGGCGCTCGAAGGCGCCAGCGGCGTGGTCAATGCCGTGAGCCTCTATGTGGAGAGCGCCGGGCTGAGCTTCGACGACATCCATATCGAGGGTGCCGGCCGAATGGCGCGCCTGGCCCGGGTGGCTGGTGTGAAGACCTTTATCCAGCTCTCCGGCATCGGCGCAAGTCCGTCGGCGCGTTCTCGCTATGTCGGGGCACGAGGACGCGGGGAGGCGAAGGTGATCGAAGAATACCCCAAGGCGGTGATCGTGCGCCCCAGCGTGATGTTCGGCGCCGGCGACGCCTTCATCACGCGCCTGGCGGGCTTGACGCGGCTACCGGTAATACCGCTGTTCGGGCAAGGCCAGACCCGCCTGCAGCCGGTGCACGTAGTGGACGTCGCCCGAGCCATCGCCAGGCTGCTGGGGGCCAATCCTCCCGAGCGCCGCCTGTTCGAGCTGGGCGGCCCGGACGTGCTGCCCTATCGCGACGCGGTGAACCTGCTGCAGGCACAGCTGGAGCGCGAACGCCCGCTGCTGGCCATTCCCTTCCCGCTATGGCACCTGGCCGCCCTGCTGGCAGCGCCGCTGCCCGGCTCCCCGCTGACCCGCGATCAGGTCTTCATGATGAGCGAAGACAATACGGTCGGCGAAGACGTTGGCACCTTCGCCGACCTGGGTATCGTGCCGCGCTCGCTGCGCGACAGCCTGCCCGCCTGCCTGACGACTCAAGCCTCGGATTCGTCCTCGTCGGAGTAGAAGTCGAGGTCTTCGAGGCGACCGAGAGCCGCGGTGGCAATGTTGGCCAGATGGGCCGCCACGCGCTTGTAGTGGCGCGCCAGCAGCGAGTAGGCCACGGCCTCGTGGAACTCCACCCGGTCCTCGTCGCGGAACAGCTCCTCGATCAATCGGTCGCAGTGCGGGCGTACCTCGCGAGCCAGCGCCAGTGCCTTGCGTGCGCTGGCCTCGTCGGATTTCTGCGCCGACTTGATGACCATGCCGAACATCTCCGCCACCTGGGCGGCGATGCGGTCCAGCGGCTCCTGGTACTTGGTTACGTGGAAGCCTTCGCGGTAGAAATGTCCGACCTCGAAAACGTTCTTGCAGTAGTCGCCGATCCGCTCGGCGTCCTTGGCCACGCTCATCAAGGCCAGGCAGATCGCCACGTCGTGGCCCGGGTTGACCGTCAGGTGGCGCAGCACCTTGCGTCGAATGGAGCGTTCGAGTTCATTGATGCTGCGGTCGCGCTCGTAGAGCGGCTGGCGCACTTCATCGGCTGCCACCGTGCTGTGCAGCACCTCGTTGGCTCGGTCGAACATCCAGGCGCCGTCGCGCAGCATCTGGGTGAGATCCTCAAAGGCGAGATTGATGGTGTTTTCTGAGGTCAAGGCGCTGAATAGCTGACGAAACATCGAGGAAACTCCTGAAATACCGCGCTCAGCGCAGGCTCGTGAACAGTTCGACGGCACCGATTCCCAGCAGGGGGATCACCAGGAACACGCCAATCAGAAAAATGAAGGCATAGCGGGTCTGGCGAGCCGCCAGCTTGCCGTACCAAGTGGCCACCTTGAGCGGAATATAGCGCAGCGGCCACCAGATGGCGGTACCGGTCAGATTGAAGATGACATGGAAAAGCGCCACGGTCATGGCCGCCGCCACCGGGTTGGCAGTGGCCGCCAGCACGCTGGTCACTGTCGTGCCCAGGTTGGCCCCCATCATGAACGGCAGTACCCGACGCAGCCGCACCACGCCGGCACCGGCGAGGGGCACCATCAGGCTGCTGGTGATGGTGCTCGATTGCACCAGTACGGTGGAGACCAGGCCAACGCCATAAGCGCGCAGGTCGCTGCGGAAGAAGTAGGTGCGAAAAAGGCCGTCCATGTGCCGCAGCAGCGCGCCGCGCAGGTTCTGCACCATGAAGATCAGGGCAATGAACATCAGCAGCAGCCCCAGCCCGGCAACCAACAGCCCCTGAGCGGCCGACGTGGGTGTCAGCCAGCCGCCGATCAGGTTGAAGAGATCCACGACCGGCTGAGTAATGACTTTGATCGGGCTATTGGGCCGTGCCACCTCGTCGAGGCCGATCAGGTCGGCCAGCCAGCCCGCCAGCCGGGAGAAGATGCCACGCCCCGCCTCGTGAAACAGGCCACTGACGAACTCCAGCGGAAACACCACCAGCACGGTGAGGATATTGAAGAAGTCGTGCATCAGCGCCGCAGTGAAGGAGCGCCGGAAGTTGCGCTTGATGCGCATGTTGGCCAGCGCCACGATCACCCCGGTTACCGCGGTGCCGATGTTGGCACCCATGATGGCAAAGACCGCGGTGCCGAGGGTCATCTCGCCGCTCGCCACCAGCGTCACGATCAGTGCCGAAGTGAACGAGGAGCTCTGCACGATCATGGTGACCAGCACCCCGGCCAGCAGAGCGATGAAGGGGTTCTCTCCGTAGGCAAAGAGCTGGGTCAGGAAATCGCTGGCGCGGCCGAAGGTGCCGAGACCCGCCCCCAGTACGTTCAGAGCCGCCAGAAAGAGATAGAGGCATAGGCCGGCATAGATGCCGCGCATCCAGGCCGGTACTTCACGCACCGGTTCACGAGCCAGTGCTGCGCGTTGCGTTCCGCTGGAAGAAGGAGGTGGTTTCGACATGAAAGGGCCACTTACTCTCTGCAGGAAATGTGACGGATGCATGACACCCAGATGACTGCTGGCGAACGGTAACCATCCTGTGTGACAGTTTCATGACAGCGATGCACCTACTCGCCGATGTCCTCGTTCCACAGTTCGGGAGCCGATTCGACAAAGTGCGTCATCAGCTCGATGCACTCCTCGAGCTGAAGCACCTCGACAGCCACGCCACGGGAGCGCAGCAGTTCCTCTTCGCCGAGGAAGGTCTGGTTCTCGCCGATCACCACGTGTGGAATGCCATACAGCAGGATCGCGCCGCTGCACATGGGGCAGGGAGAAAGCGTCGTGTAGAGCGTGCAGTTGCGGTAAACAGAGGCCGACAGCCTGCCGGCATTTTCCAACGCATCCATCTCGCCATGTAGCACCGTACTGCCCGCCTGCACCCGGCGGTTGTGCCCACGTCCGATGATTTCGCCCTGGTGCACCAGCACCGAGCCGATGGGAATGCCACCTTCGGCAAGCCCCTTGCGGGCCTCATCGATAGCCGCTTGCATGTAATGGTCCATCTGAAACACTCTCCTTTGGCAAGGCGTGCCCGGCGTTGCGGTGACCTTAGCAGATGCCGTGAAAGACTGCCCGTCAACGCACCTCGGCGCAGGCGGTCTCAATCACCGATGGCATCCTGCGCTCACGCTGCGTCATCATTGCCAGCGCCAGCCATGCCGCTCCCACCACTCCTGGGCAATCTCACGGTTCTCGACATTGGCGCTCTCGCTGAGCGTTTCGCTCAGGCGAACGTAGTCCCCGCCGGTTTGCGCCAGAAGTTGCGGATCCTGAGTCGCCAGCTGCAGCGCGTAGAGCACCAGCATGAGTTCATACTGGTTGCGGGTGTCGATCAGCGCATACAGCATCGGCACCGCGGGCTCGCCGATCTGCCCCAACTGCTCCGCGGCGATGTACCACACCCGCGGGTGCTCCTCACCGCCATACACATCAATGAAACGCCTGTCGGCCAGACGGCTGATGTAGTAGTGGATTTCATCGTCTTGCGAAGCAAAGTGCGGGGGAACCCAAAAGCGGTCTTCCCGCGTGGTGCCGCTCATCGCCACCGGCGGCGGCGTGGTGACCTGCTCGGCCGGTTCGGGGGCTGGGCTCTCCTGCGGAGCGGGCGACCGAGAAGGGCCGGCACACCCATTCAAGAACAGCAGCAGGATCAGCGCGCCCGTCAGTCTGGAACTTGGCATAGCGTATTCTCTCACTGGGTCTGGATTGCTCACTGGGTATGATGGATTGCTCACTGACTATGAGCTGCTGCGTTTTACGCTGTTGTGCGGCCGATGACCAGCCCTCACGCGTCAAACGTCCATGGGCCGGCAAGGGCCGCGCTCAGCGTGCATCGAGCACTTCCCCGAGGGCCGCCGCCAGCACCGGCGCCAGGAACACGGCATTGCTCTGGTGGGGGATGCTGTCGGTACTCCAGACCTCTTCCACCCCGGCCTGACGAATCACGCTCAGCGCATCGCCGGCAAACAGAGCGTGCGTCACGGCCACGTCCACGCCGGCAGCACCGGCGGCCAGCACTCGTCTCGCCGCCTGGGCCAGGGTACGCCCCGAGCTGGCAATGTCGTCCAGCAGTACGACGCAGCGACCGGCAAGGGCCAGCTCGGGTAGCGCGATCTCGACGTCACGGTCGCCATGGCGCTGCTTGGTGCACACGCCATACGCCAGCCCCGTTGCACGTGCGGCACTTTCCACCCACTGCGCCGACTCTGCGTCGGGCCCCAGCAGCAGCGCATCGCGGCGTCGTTCGACGATGGCCTCGGCCAGCGCTGGCGCCGCAGAGAGCGCAACGGCCTGGCGCAGCGGCACCGCCTGCTCGAGGCGCTCGATACGGTGCAGGTGCGGGTCGACGGTGATCAGCGCGTCGAACAGCTCGGCAAGAAAGCCGCCGACCAACCGCTGACTGACCAGTTCGCCCGGGCGGAAGGCGATGTCCTGGCGCATGTAGGCCAGATAGGGAGCTACCAGCACCAGGCGCCTGACGCCTCGCTCACGCGCGTGGCGAGCCAGCAGCATCAGCTCGACCAGCTTCTCGTTGGGTCGGTCCAGGCTGCGATAGACGACCAGACATTCAGGCAGCTCGATATCCGGCAGGCGCAAACACAGCTCCTCATCGGGAAAGCGGTGGCGTTCCATGCGCAGCGCTTCGATGCCGACCGCCGCTGCCAAGCGCTGGGCGGGGGGAGATTCTTCGTCGAAATAGAGCAGACTCACTTGCATCAGAACTCCACGTTCAGGCGTTGTATCTCGTCAGGTTGGCCGATATCGAAGCCACTGTCCTGCTCACTGCACTGAAGAGCGAAGCCATGTTCGCTGCGATAGGCCGCATGGACCCGATAGAGCGGCTGGTCCTTTTCTACACGATCGCCGATACGGGCCAGCAGATCGACCCCCGCGCCCCTGGCCTTGGGCGCGCCGGCCAGACGCGCGATCCTGGCCAGACGAAGATTGTCGATGCCAATGACGACACCTGCCCGGGGCGCGAGTACTTCGAAGCGGTGCGGCGCCAGCTCTAGATGGTCGAGATCGAAGGGTTTCTCGCCTTGAGCCCGAATGATCGCCTGCATCTTCTCCAGAGCACGGCCGGAATCGAGAATGTCGCGGGCGATACCGAAGCCGTCTCCGCCGCGGATGTCGGGATCGAACTCCAGCATTCTCCCCGCCAGACGCAGCGATTTCTGACGCAGGTCCATGGGCGCGTCGGGATGGTTGGTGAGTACTCGCATCACGTCGCGGGCTTCCAGCACCGGGCCGATGCCGTGCCCGATCGGCTGGCTGCCGTCGGTGATCACCACGTCGAGTACCAGCCCCATGCGCCCCGCCACGAACTCGAACAGCTTACGCAATCGACGCGCCTCGGGCATGCTGCGCACCTTGGCATGCGGCCCTACCGGGATGTCGAGCAGCAGGTGGGTGGAGCCCGCCGCGATCTTCTTGGACAGAATTGAGGCCACCATCTGCCCCGGCGAATCGATGGAGAGCGGACGCTCCACCGCGATCAGCACGTCGTCGGCCGGCGACAGCTCGCTGGTGCCGCCCCAGGCCACGCAGCCGCGGTGAGTACGCACTAACTCACCCAGCTCGTCGAACGGGACTTCGACCTTGGCCAGGACCTCCATGGTATCGGCGGTGCCGGATGGCGAAGTGATCGCCCGCGACGAGGTTTTGGGACACAGCAACCCATGAGCGGCCACGATGGGCACCACCAGCATGGAGGTGCGGTTACCGGGTATCCCGCCGATGCAGTGCTTGTCCACCACCGGATGCTCGTGCCAGTCGAGCCGTCGCCCCACCCTGCCCATGGCGTCGCTGAGATAGAAGACTTCCTCGCGATCCAGCTCGCCCAGTTCGCAGGCCACCACGAAGGCCGTCAGTTCGATCTTCGAATAACGCAGCTCGGCAATGTCCTGCACGATCTCGCGGAAATCCTGTCGCGTCAGGCGCTCGCCGGCGATCTTGCGCCGCAGGGCCGGGATCGATGCGGGTGGCTCTGCCTGCGAGACGCTGACCGGATGTCCCTCCGCCACCCCGAGCAGGGCGAAGGCATCCTCGGAAAGGCCGAGCTGGGTATGGCCTACGATGGCCACGTCATCCACCACGTTCAGCGTGGCCAGTATCCGCTTGCCATTGGCACGAACCTCCACCTTGGAAAGCGCCTGAAACCCCTCGGCGCGGTACAGGTCGCACTCGCGGTGCAGGTAGGCGACGTTTTCGCGATAGGTGTCGATCGCCACGCGACACAGCGCCAGGGGCAATCCCGTTTCTCCGCCAGTCTCGTCACTGGCCGCGCTACTGGGTTGAGTGTCGTTCATGTGGCGCCTGTCTTCGGCTGGTCGATGTTTTCAGTCTGCCTCATTTGCTTCAGCCTGTGCAGCGCCACGACGGGCGCTCATGATCCAGGGCAAGCCCCGCCGACGCAGCCTGGAGATCACCCAATCGCTGCTTTGCCGCTATGCTCCGAGTAACACCCGCAATTCGTTACACCTGCAAGGGAAAGGAGACAGCATGAAGTTCGCCATCATGGGTAGCGGCGGTGTCGGCGGCTATTTCGGTGCACGCCTGGCCGAAGCCGGCGAGGACGTCACTTTCATTGCCCGCGGTCGACATCTGGCCGCCATGCAGCACGACGGACTTCACGTGAGCAGCATCAAGGGCGATATCGTGGTGAAGCCGGTCAAGGCCACCGACGATCCTGCCACGCTGGGAGAGGTGGATTGCGTAATCGTGGCCGTCAAGGCGTGGCAGGTACGCGAGGCAGCGGAAGCCATCCGTCCGCTGGTCGGGCCCGACACCCTGGTCCTGCCGCTGGAAAACGGCGTCGAGGCCGCCGACATCCTGACCGAGGTACTCGGCGAGACACCGGTCCTCGAAGGACTGTGCGGCATCCTGGCCTGGCGCGAAGCACCGGGACACATTCGCCATGCCGGCGTAGATCCCTTCGTGCGCTTCGGCGAGCGCGACAATCACACCAGCGAGCGTACGGCTCGTCTCAAGGCAGTATTCGACAAGGCGCATGGCGTCAGTGCGGAGATACCCGACGACATCGTCGTCGCGCAATGGAGCAAGTTTCTCTTCATCTGCGCCATGAGCGGTATCGGCAGCCTGTGCCGGGCTCCCATCGGCATTACACGGCAGTTGCCCGAAACACGCGCCTTGATAGAACGCATGCTCGAAGAGATTCATCAGGTGGCCCAGGGCCACGGCGTTGCCTTCCCCGCCAATGCCGTGGCGCGCGCCATGCAGTTCATCGATGCCATGCCGGCAGACAGCACCTCTTCCATGCAGCGTGACATCCTGGCCGGTGAACCATCCGAGCTGGAGTCTCAGAATGGTGCGGTGGTGCGCCTGGGCCGAGCGGTTGGCGTCGAAACACCGATTCATGCCGCCGTCTATGCGGCCCTCCTGCCACAGGAGCTGGCAGCCCGGGGAGAGCTGTCCTTGTGACGCTCCGTGCAGCCGTGGGCAGCGCATGGCTGCCGGTGCCGAAAACCTCGGGATGGAGTAGGATGAGAATGAGGCTCAAGACCAGAGAGGGGGCATACCATGACCGAAGTTCCACATAACGCCCCAGGCCAGCAATGGAACGCTGCCGCCTACATGCATAATGCCGACTTCGTCTCCGCCCTGGGCGGCGAGGTGGCGAAACTGCTTGCCCCCCGCCCCGGCGAGCGCATCCTCGATGTGGGCTGCGGCGACGGCGCCCTGACCGAGACGTTGGTGAAAGCGGGCGCCACCGTAGTCGGCATCGACTCATCCCCCGACATGGTCGCCGCCGCCAAGGCGCGAGGCCTCGACGCTCGTGTCATGGATGCCCACAACCTGCCCTTCGAACATGAGTTCGATGCGGTATTCAGCAACGCCGCCCTGCACTGGATGCTCAATCACGAGGCCGTCCTGGCCAGCCTCCACCGTGCGCTGAAGCCGAATGGGCGATTCGTCGCCGAGTTTGGCGGCCATGGCAATGTGGCAGCCATCTGCACCGCCATGCTGGCGGCACTACAGGCGCGGGGAATAAGCGGCAGAGCCCGTTTTCCCTGGTTTTTTCCCACCGTGGAAGAGTACGCCGAAATGCTGGAAGCGGTAGGCTTCACGATCGAGAGCATCGAGCTGATTCCACGCCCTACACGCCTGCCAACGGGCATGACCGGCTGGCTCGATACCTTTGCTGCCCCCTTCCTCCACGGCCTGGACGAATACTTGCGCGATGCGATACTCAACGATGCCCTGGCCCTGCTGGCGCCGAACCTGCGCGACAGCCATGGCAACTGGACGGCCGATTACGTTCGCCTGCGCGTCAAGGCGCTATGCTGATGCATTCGCCCCGCAAGCGGGGCGAATGGCATGGCGCATGCGAGCGATATCTGCGGTGTGCCCAGGGCGGGCGCGGCTCAGCCAACCGGTTTCAGCGGATTCCAGTCGCTGCGATTGGCCAGGAACTCGGGGCGCGGACGGTTGCCGCAGAACGGATTCATCAGCCCGTTCTCGACGCTGTTGTAGACGAAGAAAAGATTGCTGCGCGGCCAGCACGACATGTTGATGTTGGAGCCGTGCATGGTATTGCACTCGAACATCACCAGCGTACCCGCCGGGCCCTTGGGCGCCTCGATATCACCCTTGAGCATCAGTTCACGCAGGCTGGCATTGTCGGGCACCCCGACATCCTGGCTCTTCAGCGACTCCTTGTAGTTATCCGTTGGCGTGCGTCCTACGCAGGGCACGAAATAGCGGTGAGAGCCCGGAATCAGCATCAATGGCCCATTGAACTCACCGTTGTCGGTAAGGATGATCGAACAGCTCAGCGAACGCATGCGAGGCATGCCATCCTCGCTGTGCCACGTCTCGAAGTCGGAGTGCCAATCGAAGCCCTTGCCCTTGAAGCCGGGCTTGTAGTTGATTCGCGACTGGTGAATGTATATGCCCCTGCCGAGCAGCTGCTCGACCATCGCCAGCAGTCGCGGATCCCGCGTCAGGCGGCTGAAGCGCTCCGAGATTTCATGAATGCCGAAGATCGAGCGGATCTCCTCCCGGCCCGGCTCCAGAATGGTGCCCTCTGAGAGCTTGAGGTCCTCGTCCTGCTCGTATTCGCGCAGTTCCTGTATGAAGGCTTCCATCTCTTCGCGGTCGAAAAAACCCTCGAACGACAGGAACCCCTTCTCCTCGTACTCGCGAACCTGCGCCTCGCTCAGCGGCCCATTGCTACGCTCCGCCTCATCGGTGAATACCACCGGGTCGATACGCTCGAACATTCCCAGCTTGCGTTCCAATCGAGTCGGAAACAGGTCCTGGACATCTTTTTTCATCGCATGCTCCTCCTTGATCCAAGCGAAACGCCAGTCATCCGGACTGGTAATGATCCAACCTAGACCTGGAAACGTTTGCATGCAAAGCGAGTTTGTATCCGCCTATTGCGCAAAGAAAATTAACCGTAAGCGCGGATCGAGCAGAACATTTCACTGCGAGCCTTCCACTGACTGTCGTCAGGAGCGGGATGTGCGCAGGGTGGAAAGATCATCCTTGTCGTTCAACTGAATGATTTCCCGGCATAGGCGTCTTCGCTGCCACCACGATGCCAGCCGCTTGGTGTCCCAGGTCGCCGGCACCAGACCGCAACCCGGCTGACGGTCGATGAACTCGAAGCATCGCTCGGCACCGATCGGCAGATCTTCGGAGCCATAGATGCAGATGATGCGCACGGTGAGCGAGTGAAACACCACCCCCTGCTGGGGTTGGTGGCCTTCCATCTCGAACCCACCGTCGTGCGCCAGGCGCCGGGTAAGGGCATCGAAACTGTCGATATGGACGAAGCCACCTGGTTCCAGCGGACCTTGGTGAGAACCGTCACGCACGATGGGAGAGTTCTCTGACGAAGAATTCGAGGCGTCTTGGTCGCGATTCTCGTCGCCATCCTGATAGCTCTCGGTTCGATCGGTCACATCGACGCGCACCACGCCATGGGACGTTTCCAGTTCCGCCACGACGTGCTGGATGAAGACAGGCTCGGCGCTCATGTTGCTGATGATGCACAGCGCATCGATGTCCTTCTTCCTGCCCCTATTGATCAACAGGCGAGGCCGGCGTTGACGGCGAAAGCTGAAGTAGAGCAACTGGGCATAGACGACCCAGACGATCAGCGTGCCGATGTCGGTCAGCACGGAGACACCGTCTCCGTGCTCGAAAAGCCAGTCGAACATCGCAATCCTCCCTGACTGCCATGAACGTCGCGTGGATCAGCCGCGCTGGTAGGTGCCGATCAAACGATTCATACCGAGCAGGTGCGGCTCGAGCTGCTTGAGCAGCTCACCGAGCCCCAGCCCCTCGGGCAGGTCGGTGGGCTTGTCCAGCGCCAGCACCCAGAAGTAGTAGTGGTGCACGCCGTGCCCTTCCGGCGGCATGGGGCCGGCGTAACCGACCTTGCCGAAATCGTTCTTGCCACGGGTGCCGTCGCTGCTGCCTTCGCCAAGCGACGTGGTCGAACCCGGCAGGTTGTAGAGCAGCCAGTGCACGAAGCCGTAGCTGCCGTGCTGGACGAGGGGCGCATCGGGATCATGGCAGACGATCGCGTATCCCTTGGTACCCTCGGGAGCATCGCGCCAGCTCAGTGCTGGCGAAACATCGTCGCCCTCGCCGGTATGCTTGGTAGGGATGGCCCCGTGGGCCTCGAAGGCGGAACTTTCCAGTTGCATGTTCGAAAGAGCAAAGGCCATGTGCGTGTTTCCTCCTGCCTGACGAATACGGAAGGTGCCGAAACAGCGTCGGAAAAAGCCGTTAGACTGTCAAACATGAAACGTCTGCTGATCGTGGCCCACGCGCCCTCGCCCAATACCCGTCGCCTGCGGGACGCCGCCAAGCACGGCGCATCGCACTCGGATATCGATAGCGTCGAAGTGACCGTCAAGGCCCCGCTCGAGGCCGGCCCGGACGACGTGCTGAGCTGCGATGCCATTCTGCTCGGCACCACCGAGAACCTCGGCTACATGAGCGGCGCGCTGAAGGACTTCTTCGACCGCAGCTACTACCCCGTGCTCGAGCAGAAACAGGGGCTGCCCTGCGCGCTCTACGTTCGCGCTGGCCATGACGGCACCGGTACCCGACGCGCGGTGGAAAGCATCGTTACCGGGCTGCGCTGGCGCTGGGTGCAGGAGCCGCTGATCCTGCGCGGCGAGTGGCAGGACGGCTTCGTCGATCGGGTCGAGGAGCTGGGTCTCTATCTGGCGGCGGGCCTTGAGGCCGGCGTGCTGTAGCCCACCGGCCAAGACTTGGCCTTCACGTGCAAAAACGGGTATGCCCCAAGCCATGCCCGTTTGACGTGGCTAGCGGCGGTTAACGGATGTCAGTTACTGCATGATCCACAGCAGGTACCAGGCTGACCATGCTTGACCTTCTTGGCAGCATCGGTGGCGGAACTTGCTTCAGGGCTGGCATCCACCTCCGCACCTGTCGGTGCGCCAGGCTCGAAGCCCTGAACGACCTGCTTGTCTTGCGCCTTGGCTTTCTTGAACAGATTCTTGAGCCGCTCCACGGGAGTCACCTCGCAGCAATTAAAAGAAGCATACAAAATGTATCTTATTGTTCGCACACTGAAACGTCAACGCAACAAACGTCGACGGCCCCGTCCTTGCGGACGGGGCCGTCGGTCATAGGAGTACTGACTTCATCAAGAGTTGCTTCAGGCGTTTACTTCAGGCGTTCGAAAACGGTCGCCACACCCTGCCCCATGCCGATACACATGGTGGCGAGTCCCAGGGTGGTGTCCTGCTGGCGCATCACGTTGAGCAGCGTGGTGCAGATACGCGATCCCGAGCAGCCCAGCGGGTGACCCAAGGCGATGGCGCCGCCGTTGAGGTTGACCTTCTCGTCCATGGCCTCGAGGAAGCCCAGGTCCTTGAGCACCGGGATCGCCTGAGCGGCGAAGGCCTCGTTGAGCTCGACGGTCTGGATATCCTGGGCAGAGAGACCGGCAGCCTTGAGCGCCTTCTTGGACGCCGGCACCGGGCCATAGCCCATGATCGAGGCATCGCAGCCGGCCACGCCGGTGGAGAGCACCCGGGCAATGGGCTCGAGCCCCAGCGCACGGGCACGCTCGTAGCTCATGATCGCCATGGCGGAAGCGCCGACCGAGAGCGCCGAGGAGGTGCCTGCCGACACCGTGCCGCCGCGCGGATCGAACACCGGCTTGAGCTTGGCCATGTCCTCCAGGCTGGCGTCGATGCGGATGACTTCATCACGCTTGACCAGTTGGCGGAAGCCACGTTCGTCGTGGCCTTCGACGCCGATGATTTCATTATCGAAGTAGCCTTGATCGCTGGCCGCAGCGGCGCGCTGGTGCGAACGCACGCCGAACTTGTCCTGATCCTCGCGGGTGACGCCGTGCATCTTGCCCAGCAGCTCGGCGGTCAGGCCCATCATCATGGCGGCCTTGGCAGCATACTTGCTGGCCGCCGGGTTGACGTCGACCCCGTGAGCCATGGGCACGTGCTCCATGTGCTCGACGCCACCGATGACGTAGAAGTCGCCCATGCCGGCCTTGATGTTGGCCGCCGCGATGTGCAGCGCAGTCATCGAGGAGCCGCACAGGCGGTTGACCGTCTGGGCCGGCACCGTACGCGGAATACCGGTCATGATCGCCGCATTGCGGGCGATGTTCATCGACTGCTCGAGGGTCTGGTTGACGCAGCCCCAGATCACGTCGTCGACTTCGGCCGGGTCGAGGTTGGCATTGCGATCGAACAGTGCCTGCATCACCGCAGCGGAGAGGTTCTCGGCGCGCACGTTGCGGAAGGCGCCGTTCTTGGCCTTGGCCATGGCGGTACGGACGCCGTCGACCACCACGATGTCTCTCGAATTCAAACTCATTTCAACTTACCTCCTGCTCGTGGTGGATTAGCCCTGGGCCTGGCTGGGATAGAAACGCTTGCCGGATTCGGCCATCTGGCGCAGCTTGTCGGTGGGGGCGTAGAGCGGCCCCAGCTCCTCGGCCAGGCCATCGGCCAGCTTGACGAACTCGGCCACGCCCATGGCATCGATGTAGCGCAGCGCGCCACCACGGAACGGCGGGAAACCGATGCCGTAGATCAGCGCCATGTCGGCCTCGGCCGGCGTCTCGACGATGTTGTCCTCGAGACAGCGCACCGTCTCCAGGCAAAGCGGCACCATCATGCGCGCGATGATGTCCTCATCGGAGAATTCCTTCTCGCCGACCGCCACCTGCTTGACCAGCTCGTAGGCCTTGTCGTCGCTGACCTTCTTCGGCTTGCCCTTGCGGTCCTCCTCGTAGGCATAGAAGCCCTTGTCGTTCTTCTGGCCCAGGCGCTCGTTCTCGTACATGACCTGGATCGCCGTCTTGCCGTCGCGAGCCATGCGGTCCGGGAAGCCCTCCGCCATCACTTCGTTGGCGTGCACCGCGGTATCCATGCCCACCACGTCGAGCAGATAGGCGGGGCCCATGGGCCAGCCGAACTTCTCCATCACCTTGTCGACGCGCTGGAAGTCGGCGCCCTGCTCCACCAGCAGGCTGAAGCCGCCGAAGTAGGGGAACAGCACCCGGTTGACCAGGAAGCCGGGGCAGTCGTTAACCACGATCGGCGTCTTGCCCATGGCCCGGGCGTAAGCCACGGTTGCGGCCACGGCGGCGTCGCCGGTCTTCTCGCCGCGGATGACTTCGACCAGCGGCATACGGTGCACCGGGTTGAAGAAGTGCATGCCGCAGAAGTTCTCGGGACGCTTGAGGTTCTGCGCCAAGCGAGTGATCGAGATGGTCGAGGTGTTGGAGGTGAGGATGGTGTCCTCGCTCACCAGGCCTTCCACTTCGCTCAGCACCGCGCCCTTGACCTTGGGATTCTCCACCACCGCCTCGACGACCAGGTCGACGTGGCCGAAGTCGCCGTAGGAGAGCGTCGGGCGGATCAGGGTCAGTTTCTCGGCCATCTGCTCGGTGGTCAGCTTCTTCCGCTCCACCTGCTTGGCGAACAGCTTGCGCGACTCCTTGAGCCCCAGCTCGACGGCCTCTTCCTTGATGTCCTTCATCAGGATCGGCGTGCCCTTGGAGGCGCTCTGGTAGGCGATGCCGCCGCCCATGATGCCGGCACCCAGCACGGCGGTCTGCTTGACTGCCTTGGCCTGCTTCTCGAACTTGCCGGCCTTCTTCTTGACCACCTGATCGTTCATGAACAGGCCGACCAGGTTGAAGGCCACGTCGGTCATGGCCAGCTTGGCGAAGGCCTTGGCCTCGATGGCCTGGGCACGGGTCCGCTCCTCGCCGGCGCCCTTCTGGATCGCCTTGATCGCCTCGATGGGCGCGGGGTAGTGCGGCCCAGCCTTGCCGGCCACGAACCCCTTGGCGGTCTCGAAGGCCATCATCTGCTCGATGGCGTTGAGCTTGAGCGGGCCGGTCTTCTCGGCACGGCGCGCCTGGTAGTCGAGCTCACCGGCATTGGCACGCGCCAGGATGTCCAGGGCCGCCGCCTCGAGCTGATCGTTCGGTACCACGGCATCCACCGCCCCGACCTTGAGCGCGGCATCGGCGCGATTCTCGGTGCCGCCGGCAATCCACTCGACGGCATTGTCCGAGCCGATCATGCGCGGCAGGCGCACGCAGCCGCCCCAGCCGGGCAGGATTCCCAGCTTGGTCTCGGGCAGGCCGATCTTGGCCTTGTCGCCCATCACCCGGAAATCGGTGGTCAGCGTGACCTCGCAGCCGCCACCCAGCGCCAGGCCGTTGATCGCGGTCACCGTGGGGAACGGCAGGTCTTCGATGGCATTGAAGATGTCATGCACCTTCATCAGCATCGACTCGAGGAACTCGGCGCCCTTGCCGAACATGCTCTGGAATTCGGTGATGTCGGCACCGACGATGAACGACTCCTTGGCGCTGCCGATCACCAGCCCCTTGAGACCGCTCTCGGCGCGAATCGCCTGGACGGCTTCGTCGAGCTCGGCGATCACGGCGCTGGACAGCTTGTTGATGGATTCATCCTTCAGATCGAAGGTGAGCATGGCGACATCGTCGCCCCCGTTGTTGGTACCGCGGGCCACCGTGATGGCGTTGCCTTGATAGATCATCCACGAATCTCCACACAGAGGTTGGCGTTGGCGGAGTGCCAGATTTCATACGGCCGTTTGATTCGGGAAAGCTTGGTCCACTCCAGCCGGCACGTCAAGCCCCTGGCGATGCTTTGTTGGCCGTAGCGACCGGCACGCTTGGTCAATGGAAGTCAGTGGAACTGGCTGACAGCATAGTCGCTTCAGTGGCAGGAGCCGCACCGGACGGAGCTGCGTCGGCAATGAAGTGGCGGCCCGGGCCATGTCGCTCCCTATGCGTTTTCGCCAGACAAGTTGCATTACACGCAAGGGGTCCGGACAATTCGACAAATTCAACGATATTATTGCGGAGTCCCATGCACCAGAACATCGGCTTCCGGCTGTCCCGCCTGCCCCGGCAGTGGCGGGCCATCATCGACCGGCGCCTGGCGCCGCTGGGTCTGACCCAGACCCGCTGGATCACGCTGTACCATCTATGGCGGCTAGGCGATGGGCAGCCTCAGTGCGACCTGGCACGGGCGATAGGCGTCGAAGCGCCTTCCCTGGTACGCACCCTCGACCAGCTCTCCGAGCAGGGGCTGATCGAACGCTGCCCCTGCGATCAGGACCGGCGCACCAAGCGTGTCTTTCTGACGCAAGCGGCAACGCCGCTGCTGGAGAAGATCGATGATGTGGTGAATCAGGCGCGGCGCGAAATGCTGGCAGGCCTCAGCGAGGATGAGATCCGGCAGCTCGACGCCCTGTTGGAGCACATCGAGAACAACGGCCTGGCGATCCAGGCCAGAGAGAGCGATGGCTGAGCTCAGTTGCCCGGCGACTTCTCACCGAAAGCGCGCCGGGCCCCGGGGTGATCGGCGTAGCCGGCCAGGGCATCACGCAGCAACCGGAAATCCTCGACGTAGGTGAGGAAGCGCTCGGCCGTCTGCGACTCCCACCACCACAGGGTGATGGCGAACTCGCTGGATTCGACGACCAGCGCATCCTGCGGCAGGCGCATCAGCAGCGCCTCGAGAGGTCGACGAGCCGCTTCCGGCAGCGGCCGGAGAGGCTCGATGCGCCAGCGCCAGTCGGCCACGCAGGGCTCGAGCACGTCGCTGGCCTCGCTTGCCCTCACCAGCACGAATCGCGGACCCGGGGCATCGCTGGGATAGCTCCAGCGATAGCCCGGCATGGGCGTGCCGATACCGTGCAGCGGCGGCTTCTCCATAACGACCTTGCCCCCGGCTTTGTTCGCCGCGCTGCGCAGCGGCGCCAGCCGACGCTGCCTCGCGCTGGGCTTGAGCCACATCACCGGCGAGATCATGAGCAAAAGCGCCGCCACGATTACTACCCAGACCATCTCTATCTCCGTTTCTTGACGCAAGTCGTTGTCTTGACTCGTCAGGCGTCCTAGAGTTAAGGCATATCAACCACATCTTGCCGCTTCGCAGGAGTCTGACATGAGCAATGAGTACCGCCACATCCTGGTCGCCGTGGACCTGACCAAGGATTCCCACAAGGTGCTCGAGCGCGCCTTGCAGATCGCCGAGCGCAACCAGGCCAAGCTGTCGATCATGCATACTCTCGAACCGCTGGGCTTCGCCTACGGTGGCGACATCCCAATGGATCTGACCAGCATCCAGGATCAGCTCGACGAGCATGCCAAGCAGCGCCTGGCTGAAATTGCCGACCCTCACGTGGCCAAGGAGAACCAGCACGTCCTGGTGGGCATGCCGGATACCGAGATCCACCGCTTCGCCGAGGAGCGCAGCGTCGACCTGATCGTGGTCGGCTCTCACGGCCGGCACGGCTTCGCCCTGCTGCTCGGCTCCACCTCCACCGGGGTACTGCACGGCGCCCAGTGCGACGTGCTCGCCGTACGGGTAGGAAAAAAGGGCGAGAGCGCCGAGTAGCGGAAACCCTGTTTATCTACTGCGCTCGACGACCCACAGGGATGTGGGGAGCGTCTTACTCCCCTGCGGCGAGGGCCTCAAGCTCCATCCACCGCTCCATGGCGGCGTCGAGTTCTGCCTGCTTGTCGCTCATCGCCTGCAGCACCTCGGACACCACCCCTGCCTCCTGCTGATAGAACGTCGGGGCGCCCACCCTGGCTTCGTACTCCGCCACCTCGGCCTCGAGCCGCTCGATCTCGGCCGGCAGCGCATCGAGCTCGCGCTGCAGCTTGTAGGAGAGCTTGGCGGGTTTCTTCGCCGCCGGCGCTGAGGGCGACGGGCCGGCGGGCGCCTTCTCCACCGGCTTGGCCGTAGGCTCGACCTGCTGGCGTGCCGCCCCCTCCCATGGCGCCGGCGGCAGTTTTCCGCCCTGGCGCACCCAGTCGCTGTAGCCGCCCACGTATTCGCGCACCACGCCATCACCCTCGAAGGCCAGCACGCCGGTCACCACGTTGTCCATGAAGGCGCGGTCGTGGGAGACCAACAGCAGGGTGCCATCGAAGTCGAGCAACAACTCCTCCAGCAGCTCCAGGGTCTCGACGTCGAGATCGTTGGTCGGCTCGTCGAGCACCAACACGTTGGCCGGCTGGGTGAACAGTTTGGCCAACAGCAGTCGGTTGGACTCGCCGCCAGAGAGCGCCTTGACCGGCTGGCGCGCCCGCTCCGGGGTGAACAGGAAGTCCTGCAGATAGCTGATGACGTGCTTGTCCTTGCCGCCCACGGTGATTCGGTCGCTACCCTGGGCAACGTTGTCGTAGACGCTCTTCTCCGGCTCGAGGCCTGCCCGCAGCTGATCGAAGTAGGCCACCTTGATGTTGGTGCCAAGCTTTACCGTGCCTTCGCTGGGCTCGAGCTCACCGAGCAGGATCTTGAGCAGCGTGGTCTTGCCGGCACCGTTGCGCCCGATCAGGCCGATGCGATCGCCGCGCTGGATCTCGAGCGAAAGGTCGCGAACGATCGTCTCGTCGCCGAATCGGTGGGTCACGCCGACGAGTTCAACCACCCGCTTGCCGCTACGCTCGCCACTGTCGATGCCGAAGCTGGCCCGGCCCTGCACCTCACGGCGCTGACCGCGCTCACGGCGCAGCTGCTCCAGCGCCCTCACTCGGCCTTCGTTGCGCGTGCGCCGTGCCTTGATGCCCTGGCGGATCCAGGCTTCCTCCTGGGCCAGCTTCTTGTCGAACTCGGCGTTCTCCCGCGCCTCGACCTCGAGCTCGTGGGCTTTCTGCTGCTGGTACTTGGCGTAATCCCCGGGATAGCGCCCCAGCCGACCGCGATCGAGTTCGAGAATGGTCGTGGCCAGCTTCGACAGGAAGGCCCGGTCGTGGGTGATGAACAGCACCGCACCGTTGAAATCGAGCAGTTGCTCCTCGAGCCAGGCGATGGTGTCGAGGTCCAGGTGGTTGGTAGGCTCGTCGAGCAGCAGCAGATCGGGCTCGGCGACCAGCGCCCGGGCCAGCGCCACGCGCCGGCGCCAGCCGCCGGAGAGCGCACTCATCAGGTCGTCGGCAGGCAGCCCGAGCCGGGTCAGCACCACGTCGATGCGCTGATGAAAAGACCAGCCGTCGATGGCCTCGAGACGGCTCTGCAGGGTCGCCATGCGCTTCATGTCGGGCTCGGCCGCCTGCACCAGGTGGTGGTACTCGGCCAGCAGCTCGCCGGCCTGGGGCAGGCCCTGGGCCACCACGTCGAAGATGGTTTCCCCCGAAGCGGAAGGCAGGTCCTGCTCCAGCACGCCGATCTTCAGTCCCGGCGCGCGCCAGATACTGCCGTCGTCGGGCAGGATCTCCCCTGCCACCAGCTTGAGCAGGGTCGACTTGCCGGTACCGTTGCGCCCGACCAGCGCCAGACGCTCCCCTTTCTCCAGCACCAGGTCGGCGCCATTGAGTAGCACATGGGTACCATAGGCCAGTTGCAGGCTTTCCAGACGTAGCAGGGTCACGCGCTCACCTCATCGTTCATCGAGGCGGCTAGTGTAACGCATGGCTGGCCTGCCGTGGCTTTGGTTACAATGCCTCGTGAACGAGCAATGGAGCGGTACCTTGTCCCACAGCCACGCCACTTTCGACGACTTCCTGCCCGAGGCGCTGCGCTTTCGCTCGCCCGCCCCGCTGGTGGACATCGGCGCCAACCTGACCCATCACAGCTTCGACCGGGATTTCGAAGCGGTACTGCAGCGTGCGCGAGCCGCCAACGTCACGACGCTGATCGTGACCGGCACCGATCTCGCTCACGCCGAGCAGGCCGTGGCGCTGGCGCAGCGCTTCCCGGGCTTGTACGCCACCGCCGGCGTGCACCCCCACGATGCCAGCCGTTGGGATGCCGAGCTGGCAGCGGGCATGGCCGAGCTGCACCGTCGCCCCGAGGTGGTGGCCGTGGGCGAGTGCGGCCTCGACTTCAACCGCAATTTCTCCACCCCGGCGGAGCAGGAGCACGCCTTCGAGGCGCAACTGGGCCTGGCGGCGGAGAGCGGCAAGCCGCTGTTCATCCACGAGCGCGATGCCGGCCGGCGCATGCGGGAAATGCTCAAGGCATGGCGCGACGACATCGCCGATGCCGTGGTGCACTGCTTCACCGCCGACCGCGACACCCTGCACGGCTATCTCGATCTGGACCTGCATATCGGCCTGACAGGCTGGATCTGCGACGAGCGCCGCGGCCATCACCTGCGCGAACTGGTGAAGGAGATCCCCCTCGAGCGCCTGATGGTGGAAACCGACTGCCCCTACCTGCTGCCGCGCGATTTACCTGCCAAACTCAAGGGCAGGCGCAATGAGCCTGCCCTGCTGCCGTGGATCGTGCGCGAGATCGCCCACTGGCGCGGCAACGACGAAGCCGAGCTGGCTCGGGCGACCAGCGAGACGGCAAGACGCTTCTTTCGCCTTCCCTTGAACGGCGAACCCCAGGACAATGGCCGCCCCCCACAGGAGTCGTAGCATGGCCGACATACCCGGATTCATCGCCGTGGAAACCGGCGCCGATAGCGATCTGCCCCTGGCCATTGCCTGGGTACTGACCGACGGCAGGATCAAGCACACCCTGATCCAGCCCGACGACGACTGGCTCGATGACGAGTTCAACGAGCTCAACGGCTACAGCCTGGAGGAGCTGCACAGCTTCGGCGCTAGCCCGCTCGACGTGATTCGGGAGCTGGAGAACGACCACTTCAACGCCACCCTGTTCACCGCCGGCGTCAGCGGCGACGAAGCCGCCCTGGCCAGGCTGTTCGACACCTACGGCATCGACCCCTTCGTCGAACTGGCACCGGCCGACAGCCTCTATCCCGCACTCTCGGCCGGCGAATGGAGCCGCGCACGCAACGAGCTGTTCGGCGAAATGGGGCTCGAGCCAATGCGGCCCGAACACGAAGTGGAAGTGATGCTGCGCCTACACGAGCGCCTAGGCAGTGAGTGACTCCCGCCGAGCCAGCAGCCACTCGCGCTGCTCCGCCAGGCCCATGCACAGCAATTTCGGCTCCTCGGCCTGGTCCCGCTGGAAATCGCTCTTGTCGCTCCAGCCCTGCCAGCCGAGCTGAATCAGCGCCTGGGCCGTGGCCCCACCCAGGGTCGCTCCTGGGCCGGGAATCACGATGCGATCCGGCGCGAACTCCCTCACGCCGACCCGGATCGCCGCCGTGAAGTCGTAGGGCGCGACCAACTGTTCGCCCAGGGTGTAATCCCATAGCGCCTGCGGGTCGGTGCTCCAGGGCGTCCAGACATGGCCGCGGCCGTCGATCATCGGCACCTCGGGTGAGCGCAGCGGCAGGCTCGCCAACTCGCGGCGCGCCTCGTGCTTCACCCCCTCCTGCAGCGGCGTATGAAAGGCGGCGTGCTGATGCAGCCGCAGCGGAAACCGCTCGCGGGGCGGCAGCGCCTCGCTCAGGCGCGCCAGCCCCGCTTCGTTGCCGCCGAAGACCAGCATGCCGCCCAGGTCGATGGAGAGATGGAGCTCCGCCTCGCCCCGGCCGTGGATACGCTCGATCAGCCCAAGCAGCTCCCGGCGCAGTGTCCAGTCCGGCCGCCACTCCTCGTCGACCCAGGGGTAGATGACCTGCCCTCCGGCCAGGGTCTCTTGCATGCGTAGCCCCATGCTGCCAATCAGGTGCAGCGCTTCATCGGGCCCCAGGGCGCCTGCCGCAGCCAGGGCGATGTACCAGCCCATGGAGTTGCCGGTTACCGCCACCACCTCGTAACGCTCGCGATCGATGGCCAGCAGATCGGCCCAGGCACAGGCATAGATCAGCGGTGCGGCATGTTCGCCGCGCCCGTGCAGGCTCTGGCGAAAGGGTGTTTCACCGTCCAGTTCCGTGAGCGTCGGCATGCCGGCTTCACGGCGCATGGCGTCGAAGCGTGCCAGCCACTCGCTGCCGCCCGCCAGTCGATTGAGGGTGCCCCATTCGGCGGCGTTGTAGGTGCCGCGGCCGGGGCACACGATCAGCAGCCGTTCGCGGCCACCGCTCCGGGGTTCGTTAGCGCGCCGTTGGCTCATGGGTTGTCGCTCCCTGCCGTCGCCTTGCCTGGTGTCTTTGTCATTGCTCCATCCTTCGCTCCGGGAGCGGCAAGGCGCAGCGCTTGCTCGACGATCGCCGCCACCGAAGGCAGCGTGACCGTGGCCGCCCGCCCCAGCGGGATGAAGCTATCCTCGGCGGTCAGCCGGTGCAGCCTGCCGCTCGACATGCCGCGCTCCACCAGCGCGGTGATCAGCTCCTCGCTGAGTGAGCCGCTGCGCCGGCACTCGTCCACCACCAGCACCTGGTCGCACTCGGCGACGTGGCGGTACACGGCATCATGGTCGATGGCGGTGAGCCAGCGCAGGTCGACGATGCGCAGGCGCACGCCCTGGGCCTCCAGCCTTGCCGCCGCCTGACGCGAGAGGTAAACCCCGTTGCCGTAGGTGACGATGGCGAGTTCGCTCCCCTCGCCCCACTGGCCGAGCACCCCTTGCGCCAGGCGATGCCCGGGCCCGGGGTCGGCGAAGCACCACTGCTGATCGCCCTCTTCATGCAGGTCGCGGGTGTGGTAGAGCGCGATGGGCTCGATCACCACCACTACCCGCTGCTCCTCGTCGGCCAGGCGCACCGCCTCCTGCAGCAGGCCCACGGCATCGGCGGCGTTCGACGGGCAGGCCACCAGCAGGCCGGGGATGTCGCGCAGCACGGCAATGGCGTTGTCGTTGTGGAAGTGGCCGCCGAAGCCCTTCTGGTAGCCGAGCCCGGCGATACGCACCACCATGGGGTTGGTGTACTGGCCGTTGGAGAAGAAGCTGAGCGTGGCCGCCTCGCCGCGCAGCTGATCCTCGGCGTTGTGCAGGTAGGCCAGAAACTGAATCTCGAGAATCGGTACCAGGCCGCTCTGCCCCAGCCCGATGCCGAGCCCGAGGATGCTCTGCTCGTCGAGCAGGGTGTCGATCACCCGATGCGGCCCGAACTGGGCCTGCAGACGCTGGGTGACGCCATAGACGCCGCCCTTGCGGCCGATGTCCTCGCCCGCCATCACCAGATGCGGATGGCTCTCCATCAGACGGGCAAGCGCTTGATTCAGCAGCTTGGCCATGGGCGCCGGCGTGGGCTCCACCTCACCCTGCCATGGCCGTTCACGGCCAGCCCGCGGCGGCGGCACGATGCTGGCCATGACCTGAGCGGCCGTCTCCAGTTTGGGCCGACAGATCGCCTCCTCGGCGACATGCGCGACCCGCTCGGCCACCGAGCGGTAGAGCGCGGCGATGGCATCGCGCCCGAGCACGCCGTGGCGTTCGAGAAGCCCCGCCGTGACCAGCAGCGGGTCGCGGGCCTCGTCGGACTTGATCCGCGTGGGAGAGAGGTAGGCCTGCTGCGCGTCGGAGCCGGCATGGCCGTAGAGCCGCACGCAGCGCATGTGCAGGAATACCGGCTGCTTGCGAAGCCGGGCGATGCGTTCGGCTTCCCTCGCCGCTCGCCAGGTATCGAGCAGGTCGAGTCCGTCGCAGGCCAGGTAGTGAAAGCCGGGGCGCGAGCGCATGCTGGCCTCGATCCAGCCGTTGGGCGTGGGCGTGGAGATGCCGATGCCGTTGTCCTCGCATACCATCACCAGCGGCAGCGGTGCCCCCTGGTAGGCGGCCCAGCCGGCAGCGTTGAGCGCGCCCTGGGCGGTGGAGTGGTTGAACGAGGCGTCGCCGAAGCTACAGATCGCCACACCGTCGGCCGGCCACTCGCCGACACCGCCCAGCCGCCGCCACAGCCCGAAGCTGTAGGCGGCCCCCACGGCCTTGGGTAGGTGCGAGGCGATGGTGCTGGTCTGGGGTGGGACATGCAGCGATTTCGAGCCCAGTACCTTGTGCCGCCCGCCGGAGATCGGGTCATCCGCCGAGGCGGCGAAGCTCAGCAGCAGATCCCACAGCGGCGTCTGCCCCGGCACACCGCGACTGCGCTGGATCAGAAAAGCCGCGTCGCGATAGTGCAGAAAGGCAGGATCGGTAGCGCGAAAGGCGCGGGCGATGGCGGCATTGCCCTCGTGACCGGCGCTGCCGATGGTGTAGAAGGCTTCGCCGCGGGCCTGCAGGCGCCGGGCATGCAGGTCCA
The DNA here is from genome assembly GCF_021404355.1 of Halomonas sp. MCCC 1A11062. NCBI lineage: Bacteria > Pseudomonadati > Pseudomonadota > Gammaproteobacteria > Oceanospirillales > Halomonadaceae > Halomonas > Halomonas sp. MCCC 1A11062. Next base: position 9,138 of record NZ_JABFTW010000021.1, on the reverse strand, counting down.
GGTGGCGACTCATCAGTTGGGTTTCGAACAGCTCGGCTAGATCCGCCGCAGAGAGCCCGACCTCCTCTAGCGACCAGTCGCGATCCGGTGTCGGCCAGTCGCCGCTGCGCAGGGCGGTGAAGAAACGCTGCTCTTGGGGTAGGGGTTCGAGCACCATGCTGGCTCCAGGCAAGGAGGGTAGATGTCTCTAGCCTAGCGCGCCCGGCAGACAAAGAGATAATATCGATATCCTGCCCCAGATATAGGCCCCACCTATGGATGTTCGCAGCCTGCGCTACTTCATTGCCGCCTATGAGGGCGGCTCGATCAGCGCCGCCGCCCGACGCTGCCACGTGGCGCAACCCTCGATCTCGACGGCGCTGGTGCAACTGGAAGAGCGCCTGGGCACGCTACTATTCGAGCGTCATCGGCGCGGTATAACGCCGACCGAGGAGGGCCACCGGCTCTACCCGCTGGCGCGTCAGGTCAGCGAAGACCTCAACGCCATCGACCGTCTGTTCCGCACGCCGGCGCCCGCAACGCCGGTACGCCTGGGCCTGATGCGCTCGCTCGGGGCCAACCGCATGACGGCACTGCTCAAGGAGTACATCGGTCAGGGCGACAACCTGGCGCTGACCCTGGTCAATCCCGAGGAGCGCTGCGACGCCCGCATCATCGGCGAACAGGACCTGGCAGCTGGCGAGGCATTTCAACCCATCTGGCACGACAGCTATCTGCTGGCGCTGCCCGGCGGCCATCCTCTGGGCTTGAAGGGGTCCGTATCGCTGAGCGACCTCGACGGTCTTCCGTTCATCTGGCGACAGCCCTGTGCCGCCATGGAACAGTTGGCGTCGGTACTCAGCGATGCCGGCGTACGCTGTCAGGTTCGTGCGCGCCTGCGCACCATCGAATACACCCTGGGGCTGGTAGCGGCCGGCGTCGGTGCTTCGCTGGTACCGGCCTGGCCGGAAATCCTCATCCATCCGGACGTGCAGTGCCGGCCTCTCAGCGGCCTCGACATTCGCCAGACCGTCGGCGTGGCTTATCCGGCGCGGCAGGCCATGCCCGCTCTCGAGCCGCTGCTTCAGCTCGGCAGGCAGGCGTGGGAGTCAGCCGGTACTGCCTGAGCCAGGACATCGAGGCCGCTGGCAACGGCACTCTCGAGAGAGAGCCCCTGCTGGTAGAAGGCCTGCAGCGCGGCATGAAAGGCCGCCGCCCGGGCGGGGAACCCCTCACGCTCGTAGCGCGCCGCGCGGGCCGTGACACGGGCCGCGAAGGCGTCACGGTCGACGTCCGTGTCTCCGCCCAGGTTGTCGACGCTAACGTGAAAGCGCAGCCCACAGGCACGTGAAAAGAGCATTTCCAACGCCTGAGGCGCCACTTCCGCCGCCTCGAAGCGGCGCTGCTGCTCGGCATCACGACCGTCGGGCAGGTACCAGTAGCCGTAGTCCTCCAACTGGCGGCGCCGCTCGCCGGCGATGCACCAGTGGCTGATCTCGTGCAGGGCGCTGGCATAGAAGCCGCGAGCGAAGATGACCCGGTGCCAGGGGCAGTCCGTATCGGCAGGCAGATAGAGCGGCTCGTCGCCGCCACGCAGCAGGCGGGTGTCGAAGCTATCCCGGAAGAGCCCGTCGAACAGGGCGATCACGTCCTCGAGGCGATGCGTCACGCTGGCTTCCTGTGTGGCTGAGCGGCGGGACAGTATAGGCGAGTCGACCACGCAGCGAAATTCACCGGATATTGCTAACATATTCGGTTCTCCTGACACATTGGTCAGGCTTTCGACACGCATGGAGCCTTCTGCCTTGGCAACGTTCTTCTCCAACCTGCTAGGCGTCAGCCGCACGGAAACGCGGCCGTTGATGCGTCTTGCCCTGCCCATCTGTGGCGCCCAGCTGGCCCAGGCCGGCATGAGTGTGGCCGACGTGATGATGACGGGGCGGCTCAGCGCCACCGACCTGGCCGCAGTCTCGGTGGGCTCCAGTCTGTGGCTGCCGCTGATGCTGTTCATGACCGGCACCTTGATGGGGCTGACGCCCATCGTCGCCCAACTGCTCGGCGCCGGCACCACGGAGCGCATCCGTCCCAGCGTGCATCAGGCGCTGTGGGTGGCCCTCGCCCTGGGCGTGGTGGCGGCCCTGCTGCTGTGGTTCACGGTGATGCCGATCTTCCGCCTGATGGACGTTCCCCCCGAGGTGGCACGCCGCTCGGCAGCCTATCTCTCGGCCGTGGCCTTCGGCATGCCGGGGGTCGCACTGTTCCAGGCGCTGCGCGCCTTCTCCGACGGCATGAACCACACCCGCCCCTCGCTGTGGATCAGCCTGGTAGGGCTCGGGGTGAACATTCCCAGCAACTACGTGCTGATCTACGGCGGCGACGGGCTCACGGCGCTTTTCGGCGACTGGCTGCCCGGCTGGATACAAGGCCTGCCGGCGCTGGGCGCGCTGGGCTGCGGTATCGCCACCGCCCTTTCCATGTGGGTCATGTGCCTGACCATGATCGCCTATACGCGGCGCTCACGGGCCTACGGCAACGTCTCGCTATGGCACTCCCCCACCCCGCCCCGCTGGCGTCTGATCGGCGAGCTGCTCTACGTGGGTGTACCCATTGGCGTAGCGATCTTCGTCGAGGTAACGCTGTTCACGCTGATCTCGCTGTTCATCGCCAGCCTGGGCGAAGTGACGGTGGCGGCGCACCAGGTCGCGTTGAACTACACCTCGATCCTGTTCATGCTGCCGCTGGCCCTGAGCATGGCGTTGACCGTCAGGGTCGGCAACACCCTGGGCCAGGGCAAGGTCGAACGGGCACGCATGGTGGCCTGGAACGGCATACTGGTCTCGGTGCTGATCGCGCTGCTCAACAGCACCTTGCTGTGGTTCACGGCAGAGCCGGTCATGGCTCTCTACACTCACGATACGGCCGTGCAACGCCTGGCCCTGTCGCTGGTTCTGCTGGCCATGCTCTATCAGGTGTCCGACTCGCTGCAGGTCAACCTGGCCGGCGCCCTGAGGGGCTACAAGGACACCCGCATCATCATGGTCATCACCCTGTTCGCCTATTGGGCGATAGGGCTGGCCGGCGGCCACTGGCTGGGCACCCGCGGCCTGCCCGGCTGGAGCGAACCGCTGGGAGTGCATGGCTACTGGATCGGCCTGATCGCTGGGCTCACCGTGGCGGCGCTGCTGCTCGGCGAGCGGCTGCGGCGCAGGGCCAAGGGAGTCGCACATGGCGAGCAGGAAATACCGCTGGACTGAGGCGAAACGCCATCTGACGGCAGGCATGATGGCAGGGCTGATGACATCGCTGGTGGCGGGCTGCGGCGGCGGTGAGCAGGGTGATGCCAAGCTCATCGAGTACCAGAGGGCGCTCGCCGAAGCCTTGGGCCAGCCGGCACCGGAGAGGACGGCGCCGGCCAACATCGGCGCCTTTCCCGATCGCGACGAGCGCCTCTTCGAGGTGGCCGAAACCCGCGAGGGCATGCTCAACGTCTACGCCTTGCGCGATTGTCATATCACCCAGTTGGTCGCCGCCCGCAACAACCAGCTCGGGCGCGTGGCGCCACCCAGCCAACAGTGGATATACGAGCTGGAACTGTGGCGCCGCCTGCATGCTTGCTGGCACAGCGACGTGCCTGACAGCTTGTCGAACGCCAACCGCGAGCGCCTCGAACGGCTCACGCTGATCAAGACCGAGCAGTTGCCAAAGGTGAGCTGGAACAGTCTGTTCGATTCCGAAGAGTGGGTGCGCAGCTTCTCCCGCGCCAGCTCCCCCCTGGCACCGGACGATACGCGCGGCATCGAGGCACAGTTCGAAGCCCTTGCGTGGCTACATCAAGCCACTCTCAACCAGTTCAATCCCGAATGGCAGCACCAGTCGAGTACGCTGGAGAACCACCTCAACTCACTGCGCAGCCGCCCCCTGACCGCCGAGCTGCTGCGCGCCCTGGTGCTTGCCGAAAGACGCCTGACCGAAGCGAACGAGCTTCTTGCCGCCAACCTCCGGTCGCAGCGTGGCTGCACCGCACTTGCCTCGCCTGCCGATGCGCTGAGCGAAGAGATGGCCGACATGGCAGCATTCGCCTGGCTGGACCAGTTGGAGAGCCTGGCGACGCGCTGGCTCGAAGCGATCGACGGCCTGTTCGCAAGCCATGTTCCCCCGCCCGAAGCGGTCGATGACTATCGCCATGCCTGGCTCTCGCTGGAGAACCCCGAGGCCCCCCTGCCTGCCCTGCGCCAGGCACGCAACGAGCATCGGCAGCATTGGCAGGCCCTGGCCAGGCGATGCACGTAAACCCCGGGCCTGCACGAAAAAGGTGCCGACAGGCTTAACTTGGATGCCAACTCTGTGATATTGGTGATTGCGAGAAGGTAGGAGTCGATCCCGTCAGCCTTGCCGTAGCCGTGACCTTGCCGCTCGGCCCATGCAGAATCTGGAGGGAGGAACATGGGTATGACACTGTCACCCCGCCCTGCCCGGGTCATCGACCTGGAAACGATGCGCCAGAAGCTCCAGGCCAAGCGACGCCTGGTGCGCCTCTCCCCCGAGCTGGACGGCCTTGAAATGGTCTACAGCCTGGCCTCGGACCCTGACTCCCTCTACGGCATGCCCATTCTGGCCTGGGGCCTGCGTGAAGATGGCGATGTCGTGGGCCTGGTGCCCTGGATGGAGACGTTGACCTCCTGCCATCAGCTCGACGATGCGGAACACGGCCGTTTCGTCGGCTATCGCGATCCCGAAACCGAAGAGCTGCTCGAATACCCCCCACCCCACAAGGCCTGTGAGCTGGAACACGCCGCCGCCTACTTCGATTACGAAGAGACGCGCGACATCACCCTCATCCAGCAGATTCCCGATACTCAAGGCACCCACGCCCTTTGCATCGATGATGACGATCGCCCCTGGCAGTTGAAGCAAGTGTTCGGCTGGCGTCTGTACAGCGACGGTAACGTGGAAGCTCTGCTGGCCGATGAGTCACTCATCGAGACCACCCCGATCCTACCCGGCGATGCCTGCCTCTATCCGGGCCGAAGCCGCCACAGGATGGTCTACTTCTTCCAGCGCAGCATCGCCAATCGAATCCGTGAGCAGGACCCCGGCACCCTGGAGGCCCTGGCGCTGATGGTCATGCCCAACACCTCCGTAAGGGCCGACGGCTAGGCACGCAGCAGGGGTGGCGGTACATCAGCCCAAGCGGATAAAGTAGACATAGTGGCCGTCCGACTCCTCCTGCGCCACCAGCTCGTGCCCCAGGAAACTGCAGAACTTGGGGATGTCACGGGTGGTGGCGGGGTCCGTCGCCACCACCTTGAGTATTTCGCCGGAGTGCATGTCACGCACCTTGTTGTGCATGAGCATGATGGGCTCCGGGCAGTAAAGACCGGTCGTGTCCAGCTCGACCTGGTGGACGGGCTGCGAGTCGGCGGTATTCGTCATCGATCGACCTCGGCGTAGGGAACTGCTAGATGATAAAGATCATAATCGAACGTCGCATCATGCCTGGCCTGGAAGAGGAATACGAAGAAGCCGCCCGTGAGGCGATGCGTTTCTCTCTCGGTGCCAGAGGGTTCGTCGGCGGCGAAACCCTGGTCGAACGCGGCCGCAGCGACCGGCGTCTGATGATCGTCAAGTGGCGGGATCTGAACGCCTGGAACGAATGGTACACCAGCGAGGAGCGCTCCAGGGTGATGCAGCGCATCCTGCCGCTGCTCACCGAGGACGAGACCATTCGCATCTACGAGCCGTCCTACTGAGACGCCCTGACCTCTGCGCCTGGTCGCTGCAGCTGGCTGACCTCAGTCGTGCAGCCTGACATGCACCGTGACCTCCTCACGATCATGGTAGAGATGACGGCAGCGCAGCGTGGCGCGAACGCCGGCATCCCCCAGCGCCTCTTCCAGCAGAACCAGACAGCGCTGCACCTCCTCCCAGCGTCGTTTCATCGGTAGCTTGAGATTGAAGATCGCCTCCCGGCACCAGCGTCGAATCAGCCAACGCTGAACCATGGCAGTGACCCGAGCCGGTTTGTCGACGATGTCGCAAACCAGCCAATCCAACCGATAGGGCGGCTCCCAGACAAAGCCGTCCTCACGCAGATGCTCGACCATACCCGTGGCCATCAGGTCGCCCTTCATGGGGCCATTGTCGATGGCGTAGACATGCATGCCCCGTGCGACCAATTGCCAGGTCCATCCGCCGGGCGCCGCTCCCAGATCCGCCGCCTGCATGCCCTCCGTCAGGCGCTCGTCCCATTCCTCCCGCGGAATGAACTCGTGCCAGGCCTCCTCGAGCTTCAGCGTCGAACGGCTGGGAGCTGCCGAAGGGAAGCGCAGCCGGCGTATGCCCCCGGGCAGTTCGCTGCGGTTACCCGGGAAGCTCATGCCCAGTTGCACGAGGTCGCCATCCATCCAGAACAGATGTAAACGACGCCCACCGGCCTTGCGACGCAGAGCTCCCCGCTTGCGCAGGGCCGATTCGAGCGGGCGCGTCAGCGCCTTGATCAATCCCGCCAGCGCCTTGCCCTCATTGGTATCGGGAGTTTCATGCCAGATCGCATCGAAACTCCAGCCGCTCTCCACCACCTGCTCGAGGATGGGAGACAGCCTGTCGTCACGCCCCAACTGCAGTGGCGGCAGCGCTACCAGACTCTGGCGCGCGAAGATGAGCCGCTCGAACGCCAGCTGTCGATGCAGCTCATTGGCCGGTCGCTCATCGTCGACGACGAAATTCACGCAGCCTGCCTGATCGATGAACTCGGCCCTGCCCTGCCAGCCGAGTCGCTCGACGTTTGCCGCCACTTCGGCTGCCACATCGGCTTCGAAACCCGGGCGACAGTAGAAGAGCAGCTGATCGGGCACCATGCGTTCTGCCAGGCTGGACATCGGTGTTTCTCTCACGGATTCGTTGGTGACGAATGGTACCAGCACTAGGCCTTCGCTGTCGGCCATCTTGGATTCGTTTAAACAACGTCTTTTAAAAAGATCTAATGTTCTATATTGGTGCGCAAAAAATGGCAATTTGAAAGCGATTTCGACTCATATCAATGTCTAATCCCGACATAGCCTATGCAATTGCTGCATAGTGGTGCACTGAATTATAGTGAGCGCATCCTTTTCACCATCAGGACACAGCGATGACTTACGTGCACGACACCCTCGAAGGGTTGAGAAAGAGCAGCCCTGCCCAAAGCGAGTTCTACCAAGCGGCAGAAGAGGTCCTCGAGTGCCTGCGTCCTCTGCTCGAGACGGTGCCGCGCTATCACCAGCACAGCATCATCGAGCGTATCGTCGAGCCTGAGCGTCAGGTCATGTTCCGTGTCAGCTGGGTCGACGACTCCGGCAAGGTGCAGGTCAACAAAGGCTATCGCGTCCAGTTCAATTCGGCCCTGGGCCCCTACAAGGGCGGCCTGCGCTTCCATCCAAGCGTCAATGCCAGCATCATCAAGTTCCTGGGCTTCGAGCAGATCTTCAAGAACGCCCTGACCGGGCTGCCCATCGGCGGCGGCAAGGGCGGCTCCAACTTCGACCCCAAGGGCAAGTCCGACGGCGAAATCATGCGCTTCTGCCAGTCGTTCATGAACGAGCTGTATCGCCATATCGGCGCGACCATCGACGTGCCGGCCGGCGACATCGGCGTAGGCGCCCGCGAGATCGGCTACATGTATGGCCAATACAAGCGTCTTACGGGCAGCTATGAAGGCGTCTTTACCGGCAAGGGGCTGAACTGGGGCGGCTCCCTCGGTCGCAAGGAAGCCACCGGCTACGGCGCGGTCTACTTCGCACAGAACATGCTCGAGGCGCGCGGCGACAGCATCATCGGCAAGACCTGCCTGGTATCCGGCGCCGGCAACGTTGCCATCTATACCATCGAGAAGCTCTACCAGCTCGGCGCCCGACCCATCACCTGCTCGGACTCCCGCGGCACGATCCATCATCCGGAAGGTATCGATCTCGACACGCTCAAGCTGCTCAAGGAGGTCAAACGCACCTCGCTGCGTGAGTATGTGGAATACCATCCTGAGGCAACGTACATCGATGCTCTGGACTACCCGAGCGACGGCCATGCCGTATGGCGCATCAAGGGCGAGATTGCCTTCCCCAGCGCCACGCAGAACGAAGTGACCGAGGCCGACGCCATGGCGTTGCTCGGCAACGGCGTACACTGCATCAGCGAAGGCTCCAATATGGCCTCCACCGCTACCGCCGTCGACCGCTTCCTCGAAGCCAGGATCGCCTACGGCCCCGGCAAGGCGGCCAACGCCGGCGGCGTGGCCACCAGTCAGCTCGAGATGGCGCAGAACAGCAGCATGCAGCAGTGGTCGTTGAAGAAGGTCGACACCAAGCTGCAGGCGATCATGGCAGGTATTCATCGGCAGTGTGCGGGCACCGCCGAGGAGTTCGGCGAGCCCACCAACCTGGTGCTGGGCGCCAACATCGCCGGGTTCCGCAAGGTGGCCGATGCCATGATCGATCAAGGCGTCGTCTAAGCCGCTCCATCCAGGCCGTCGGGCTCCCGATGGCCGAACACGACAAAGCCCTGGCCTTCTCGGCCAGGGCTTTGCTTCATACGGGCACCTTCTTACCTACCGCCCGCTAAGCAGCCAGCTTCAAGCCCACCAGGCCGGCAAGGATCAGCACCAGGCTGAGCAGCCGCAGCGGCGAAGCGCTATCGCCATAGATCAGAATGCCCAGCAAGACCGTACCCACCGCACCAATGCCTACCCAGATGGCGTAGGCGGTACCCACGGGCAGCACCTTCATTGCCTGTGCCAGCAGATAGAAACTGGCCACCATGGCCAAGATCGTGAGCAGACTGGGGAGCGGTCGGGTAAAACCGTGTGACGCCTTCAGGCCCAACGCCCACGCCACTTCGAGAAGACCGGCAACGACCAACAACAACCAGGCCATTGAGATTTCCTTCTGAGGGTCCGAGGCCGTCCCCGGGTTGGCAGCACACCATCGGGTCGTCCCGCTGGCGATCGGAGCCATTTTAGGCCCCCCAAACGGCGAAACCCAGCCTCTTTCGAAGCTGGGTTTCTGAAGAAGTGCCTGACGATGACCTACTCTCGCATGGGGAGGCCCCACACTACCATCGGCGCTGAGCGGTTTCACTGCTGAGTTCGGCATGGGATCAGGTGGTTCCCACTCGCTATGGTCGTCAGGC